>DXGD01000016.1 GCA_019114115.1 Candidatus Nesterenkonia stercoripullorum | reverse complement strand
CAGATCACCGCTCCCCACGGTTCCGACATCATAGGTGTGTGTCAGGTACAGCCCGTTGGAGAGCACGCTGAGGGGATGCGGGCGCGATCGTGGCATGCCGTCGGAATCCGTATAGTCGATGGCCGGATATGCAGCGCTGGCTCCCTTCGACATTCGGGGCAGCTGCACCTGCTGAACGGACCGGGAACCGATGCTGTCCTGCTCGTCGTCGTCGACCATCGGGTTCCACCCCTCGGTCCCGATCAACAAGCCCTCCTCGGCACCCGAAGGAGCGTAGCTTCGGAACCCGCGAAACGCTTGCACCCGGCTCTCTCCCCGGTCGCCTTGTCGAGGCTGAGCGATTCGGTCACGGTCGTGCCGACGAAGATGTTCTGGCCTCTGAGGATCTGGTTGGTCATCACCAGGTGATCGCCTTGATCGTGGATCCTGGCCTCACGGCTCTCATCCATGTTCCAATGCCACACCGCATCACCGCTGGCAGGGTCGAGAACGGCGACGCGGCGGAAATCTGAGGTACTGCGGGTTTCCACTCTGAGCTGGTCGTCTTGTGGCTTCACGGTCACCTCGACCCTGTCGGCATCGTCCTGCGCGCCCCCGCCACCCATATGACTGGGCAGTTCCGCGACTGGCTCAAGATCCAGCTCTTCAGCGAGAACCTCGAGATTCTCCCGATGGGTGTCGACGTCCACGTCCTCAGCCGGCTCGTGCTCTGCCGCGCCCCATGTCGCCCACGGCGAATCGAAGTCTTCCGCGTCCTCCTCAGAGAGATCCCAGCCGCAGGTGATGCCGGTGGCGTCCCACGCCCGCTGATACCACTGCGGGCGCGTCAGGGCGATCACCAGCGCCACGAGCACCACGATCCCGACTCCGATCCACAAGGTCCACACCATCGGACGACGACGGCGTGTGGCAGCGGGCCGCTGTGACTCCTCCGCTTCGCCACTGGCCTCATCAGGTGCATCACTATTCGAGGCCCGTGGATCAGGGGTTTCGCTCTTGCCACTCATACGGTGCATCCTAGCGACCCTCTCCAGAGCGCGCGGGCGTGAGCACAGGGGCCCAGAAACGGAGAAAGGGCCGCCGGTCAAGGAAAAATCCTGATCAGCGGCCCTTCATAGTTGCGGGGGCAAGATTTGAACTTGCGACCTCCGGGTTAACGGGCGGTCTACGCACGCTCGCTGACCGTACGGCAGCGATGGCGTTGATGTGGTTCCTCAACTGGCAGGTCCCTCAGAAACCATGCTTCTCCGCTACCCGAAACGGAGAGCATCAGTCAGGCTCTCGAGACCATGTCATGACCGATGGCTAAGACCATAGAGCTAAGGATGTGACACCATGCTGGGACTAATCGTTGGCGGGGCAGTGCTATTCAGTATTTTCGGCGTGATAGCCCGTATTGCGAGAGACCCGATCGGTACCGGAGTCGGCATTATCCGGTTCGGGGCATTCTGCTTCGCGGCTATGTGCTGGCTCGCTTACGCTGTCATCGACGGGGCTGAGCAGGGCACTGCACTGATCTACGCCTCGATCGGAACAGTGGTCTGGATCCTGACGTTCTTCCTCCGCGGTTAGAGGAGATCCGCCCTCGAACCCTCATTCTGAGGTTCAATTTCTACCTCCCCTCGTCGGGCTCATCGGTGCTAGGCAGAGACCCCTGAGTGTGATGGATGAAAGTGAGGGATTATCTTGACCAATTTCTCCTACGGATTGTGCGCCGAACATCAGCAAGTCCTCACCGATTTCGAGACGGCGCTACTTTCCTACCGAGCTCCCACCACGGTCAAACTACGCGTCTATTACGTAAACCGACTGATGCGCTGGTCGGAAGCGTCTGATCAGCGCGTATGGCAACTCGAAAGAAGTGACCTCATGGCATGGCTCACCAAAGGTGTTGGGCCCTCCGCCTGGACCAAACGTAGCGCCAAGAACACCCTCAGCGTCTTCTACCAATGGGCGGAAAGCACACGTCATATCGTCGTCAACCCGGCGTCGCGTCTCCCCACGATGCGCGCTCCCTACGGCGTTCCGAACCCTTGCCCCGATGACGCTGTTCTCCGAGCGCTCGATCGCTCCACTAGACGCATCGATGTTCTGATGCTCATGTTGGGGGAATATCAGGCGCTGCGTGCGGGTGAGATCGCTCAGCTGCACACTGCCGATATCCAAGGCGATCAGATCCGCATTCATGGTAAAGGCAATAAGGTTCGTGTGATTCCGCTGCATCCCCTGGTCAGGGATCTGGTCACCTACTTCCCGACTGGCTACTTCTTCCCGTCCGACAAGAACGCCCTTGGGCACATGCTTCCCGCCTCAGTCGGACGCCGAATTAGGTGGCTGCTAGGCGATCAGCGCAAGCTTAACGCCCATAGTCTGCGCCATAAGTTCGGCGTGGAGGCCCTCGAGCTGACCCCCGATCTGATGGCGCTACGCGACATCATGGGCCACGCCTCGGTCGCGACCACCGAGATCTATACCCGTGCCAGCACGACGCGCCTACGCACTATGGTCACATCCTTGCCGGAGCGGCCGGGCCGGGAAGCTGCCGTCCACGCGCTACGTGCCTCTGCCTGACGACATACGGCTACCCTCTCCTCTTGGGAATTCCGGAGACATCTATCACCGGAACGAGGAGTAGAACCATGAGCAAGATCCCCACCCATTTCCCCGTGACCTACAAGTGCGGGCACACGGAGAAGCGAGACCTCTCCGCCATACCGGTATCCCGGCGTAAACAGGCCGCGGCGTCTGATTTCTGGTCCACTAAGGCGGGCCGTGACGGTGACGGACTGATCTGCGGATCGTGTTTCAACCAGACCCGGGAGAAGGACAAAGAGGACTTCCTTCGCCAGCTGATGCTCGATGTCGAGTCGTTCGAGCAGGAGCGACAGCTGCCCGAGCTGGAGGGCTCACCCAAGCAGCAGGAGTCAGGGTTGATCGACTCTGCCCGCCGCGACCGCTACGCCGTGCTCTCCGCGTTGCTCAGCCCGGAGGAGTCCGAGCACCCCGAAAAGAAGGACGAGGTCCTCGAGGCAGCTGCGGTGCTGACCCGCGCTGGGTGGTGGACCGACAACCTCTCCTACAAAGATCGCAACAGCCTTGAGTACGGGCAGGACGAGTATCTCGAGTTTCTCCTCGACGGGGCCGAGCAGCAGCGGCGTCGCTCAGACGATGGTGAGCGTATCGAGACCGAGAATCCCCACGACTGGGACGGGTACGACGGGTGACCGTCGGGATGAGCTATGGAAAGTGAGCAGACCATGACGATCACCGTGTGGGAAGCACCCGGATGTGCCCA
>DXGD01000214.1 GCA_019114115.1 Candidatus Nesterenkonia stercoripullorum | reverse complement strand
TCGACAGGCAAGACCACGCTGACGGTGGAACTGGCTGTGCGGCATTTGGAGGCGGAGCACGGTTCGCACCGGCTCACGGTCCTCTCACCGTCCAGGGTCGCAGCTGCGCGGGTCCGCGAGTCGATGGCACGCAGCTGGTCCGGCTCGCTGACCGAGCAGCCGTCACGCTCCTGGGCCTCCTATGCGTTCTGGCTCATCGGTGAAGCACGACGCCGGGGTCTGCTCACCTTCCCGGCGCGGACGCCCCGGCTGCTTTCCGGTGCGGAGCAGGACAGGATCATCGCGGAGCTGCTGCAGGAGTCCCGCCGTGCAGGAGGGGGCGGGCTGGTCTGGCCCACTGGTCTGTCCGAGGCGCTCGGGACAGATGGGTTCCGCAAAGAGGTGCGGGAGCTCTTCGACCGGGTGACCGAATACGGTCTCGGTCCGGCTCGGCTGCGGGAGCTGGGCGAACGGCATTCCCGGCAGGAGTGGGTCGCGGCGGCGGAGCTCTATGACCGATACCTGGACTACCTCGATCAGGCGGCTCCCGATGCCTTTGATCCGTCTGGGCTCATCAGCACGGCGTGCAGGCTCTTAGAAGAGCACCCAGAGCTGCTGGAGGCCGAGCGGGACCGGCTGAAGCTCCTGCTCGTCGACGACGCCCAGGAGATGAACCCTGGGATGTACCGACTGCTCCGGCTGGTGGGGGCAGGCGGTCCTGTGATCGCCTTCGCCAGCCCGGATACGGCAGTCCAGGGGTTCCGCGGCGCCCAGCCGGAGATGCTGGCGAACTGGAGCACAGCACGCGGCCTGCAGGGTGCCTCGGCGGTGAGTCCGGCTCCGGAAGTGCTCGGCCTGGCTGAGGTCTTCGGGGAGAGCCCAGACGTCTCGGAGGTCTACGGGCGCATCGTCCGGCGGATCGGCGTCACAGGGAACGCGCGGCTCGCACGGGCGCCGTGGGAACGGGCGCCGCTGGAACGGGCGCCATGGGAGGGAGCGGCAGAGACTGCCCCTGCCTCAGGTGACGCGCCGGCCCCGGGCGGCCAGAGGCCGAGTTCGGGGTGTCACGTGCACGTTCTGCCGGCCGAACACCTCCGTGAGCAGATGGTGCTGCACACGGTCCTAGAGCGCCACCACCGGCATGACGTCCCGTTGGAGCAGATCGCCGTCATCAGCCGCAGCGGTTCCACGGCGCAGCGCATCAGCCGCATGTTCCAGTCCCACGGAGTACCGGTGAACCACTCCATGAACGACGTCGTCCTGCACCGGGAGCCGGCGGTGGAGCCGCTGCTGCGGGTGATGGATTTCGCGGTCCACCCAGGGGGCGACGCTGCCGGAAGGGAAGACGATCTCCTGAAGCTGCTCGGCGGCGTGTACGGGGAGACGAACTCCTTGCAGCTGCGTCGACTGCGGCAGGAGCTGCTCTCCGCACACCGAGCGCTGGGTCTCTCAGGGGAGGCCGAGGAGAAGCGCAGCTCAGAGCAGCTGCTCATCGAGGCGGCCCAGGACCCGCAGAACCCCGTCTTGCACCGGGTCCTGGACTCTCACGTCGGATTCCTGGCGAAGGGGCTTCAGCGGGTGGCTCGCATGGTGAGAGCGGGCCAGGAGGCGTTCGAATCCAACCCTCAGGGCGTGGGACCGGAAGAGGTCCTCTGGGCCGTGTGGTCGGCGTCGGAAGCGGCCGAGGCCTGGGCTGAACGCACGCGGTACCCCGGGCCGGACGGCCGACGGGCCGATCAGGACCTTGATGCCGTGATGGCACTGTTCCAGAGCGCGGAGCGTTTCGCAGACCAGAATCCCGGGGCGCCAGCGGCTGCCTTCGTGGACTATCTCAATCGGATCGAACTGCCGATGGACACCCTGGCCGATACGTCCCAGGACGAGCACGCCGTCCAGATCCTGACGCCTGCCACGGCAGCCGGCCTGCACTTCGACACTGTCGTGCTGGTGGGACTTCAGCAGAATGTGTGGCCCAATGTGCAGCTGCGCGGTCAGCTGCTGGGAACAGCCCAGCTCAGCGACGTGCTGGAGGGGCGCACGGGTCCGGAAAGGCTCAGCCCGCGGGTCAAGCAGATGCAGGTCCTGCAGGACGAATACCGGCTACTGGCGGGTGCTGTCTCGCGGGCCCGTTCGGCAGTGATCGGCGTCGCGGTGGATACGGCGGACACCGTGCCGAGCACGTTCGCCGACCTGATCGAGCCCCCTGCGCAGCGCGCGCCGCGGGAGGCGCCGATTCCGCGCCCTCTGACTGCTGGGTCGCTCATCGCCGAGCTGCGCCGGCACCTGGAGAGCAACGCACACGAGGAGTCGGCCTCAGCCCAGCAGGAGAACGACGCGGCCGCACGTTCCCTCGCGCTGCTGCAGGAGGCGGCAGTGCCCGGAGCCGACCCAGCACAGTGGTGGGGCCTGGCCGAGCTCAGCAGTGAGGCCCCGATCGTGGAGCAGGATGAGGAGATCCGGATCTCGCCCTCCTCGGTGCGGACTGCGCTGGAATCTCCCGTGCAGTGGTTCACCGAGGCCGCCGGTGGCGTCAAGCCCACGGACTTCTCCCGTCAGCTGGGGACCATGGTCCATGCTGTGGCTGAAACCCACCCCGCCGAGCCTGATGTCGCAGTTCTGACCGCCGAGCTCGATCGGCACTGGCACGAGCTGGGTCTGGGGGAAGGGTGGATCCAGCACCATGAACGACGCCGCGCCGTCGCCATGCTCGAGCGGCTGGTCCTCTACTACCAAGCCGTAGCGGACGAAGGACGCCGTTCAGTCGCCCAGGAGCTGCAGACCGTCGCCACAGTGGAACTCGACGTGGGCGACATCCGCCGACGGGTGAGGGTCACCGGGGTGATGGACCGTGTGGAGCGCACCGCCGACGGGCAGTGGTACGTCGTGGACCTCAAGACAGGCACGGAGAAGCCGTCCGCAGAGGAGATGGACACTTTGCCGCAGCTCGGGCTCTATCAGCTCCTCATCAGGGAGGGAGCCCTGGATGAGGCGCTGGCTGAGGCTGGGATCGAGGTCACCTCGCAGCAGAAGACCGCGGGCGCCGCGATCCTGAATGTGGGACAGTCCGGGAAGAAGTTCCATGAGTTCCATCAGCCACCGGTGGAGGAAGCCGACCTTTGGCCCTATGACCAGCTGCACGACGCAGCTGAGGTCATGTCGGGGTCCACGTTCGCATCACATCACCACGCCAAGGACAACAGCTGCC
>DXGD01000213.1 GCA_019114115.1 Candidatus Nesterenkonia stercoripullorum | reverse complement strand
TGCCCTGGGAAACGATCATGGCTTTGCTGGTTGTGGAGGTCGCTCCGCCCACTCCGTCTATCTGGCGAGCGTCAGGGCTCCCGAAGAGACGCGGCAGGAGTTCATCGGCGCTGTAACCGCTTGCGGCGATGTCGGCTTCGTCGAAGACCCAGCATTTGCTCGTGCCCCCGCGTATCCACTGCGCCGAAATCTCCATACGAACGTCTCCTCGTACTCATCGTGTGACATGCATGTGTCTTGCATCACCAGGTGGTGCGCCATAGATAGTTTCGGAGCACTCTTGAGTTAAGTCAATGTTAGTCTTGTTGCGAGTCATGTAGATGTTCTTAATTCTTGCTGCGCGGAATCGAGCATTGCGGATTGCGTCGGGGCACTCGGCGCGCTGCCGCACCAGATATTCTCAGCTCTATAGGGTGCATAACAGATCCTCCGCGATGTTGTAGAACTGCTATAAGCTGTGAGCATGCTGAATCCCCAGAGACTTGCGATTCTCGTGCATGTCGTCGAGACCGGATCCGTCAGTGCCGCCGCGGACGAGCTTGGATACACCCCCTCAGCCGTTTCTCAGCAGCTGAAGAAGCTGGAGAGCGAGACCAGCCAGCCCCTGCTGCGTCGCCACGCACGTGGGATAGTTCCGACTGACGCTGGCCACCTCCTGGTCAGTCATGCACGGAAAGTGCTCCGCCAACTCGACGCAGCGGCCTCCGATCTGAAAGATCTGGCCGAAGGCCACCGCGGTTCACTCGCAGTGGGCGCTTTTCCCACTATCTCTGCCTCTTTCCTCCCTGAGGTCATCGACATTTTCAAGCACCGGTATCCAGCGATCGATCTTTCCTTGAAAAGCGGCCGATTCGACATGCTTCTGGAGGATCTGGAACGAGGATATTCCAATATCAGCCTCCTCTGGGAATACCCGTGGGATCCTGTGAAAGTCGACGGCGTCCGCGTCGATGAGCTCTTCAAGGAAAGCTACGTCGTCCTGGTATCCGCGGAGCATCCGCTGGCTGACCGTAAGCAGATCAGGCTGGAGGAGCTGAAGGATGAATCCTGGATCGTCCGGGCAAATCGCCATCCCATCGTCGAGGTCCTCGATCGGGTCGTCGAGGGTGCGGGGTTCCGTCCGATGATCGCGCTGTACGCCAACGACTATCAGGAGGTCCAGGCCATGGTCAGCGTAGGCATCGGCGTCGCGATGGCCCCGCGGAGCGCGGTGGCGATCCAGCATCCGGGAGTGCGAGCGCTCTCGCTGGGCAGGCAGACTCCCGTCCGCAATGTACTCGTTGCTCAGCGCGAGGAGCGGGTGCACTCAGCAGCGGAAGTGGCATTCCGGGCGATACTCTTCGAAGTAGCACGCGAACGCCGGAAGCTCTTCGATACAGAGTGAGCGTGCCATCTCACCAAGCCGATCGGAACGAGGGCATCCGCGTGCCCTTCACATCCCCCGGGCCAACCGGTAGTAGGCCTGATTCCAGCGCATTTCCCGCTGGAACTGTGGCAGGCTCGTGTCCTCGTCGATCACGAGCAGCTCCACCTCCGCCATCTCAGCGAAATCGCGGAATGCCTCCAGCCCCACTGCCGTGGACATGACCGTGTGGTGCGCGGCGCCGGCGGTGAGCCAGGCGGAGGCGCTGGTGGTGAAATCCGGCTGCGGCTTCCATACTGCCCGTCCCACAGGGAGGTTCGGCAGCTCCGCCCGCGGTTCAACGTTCTCCACCACATTGGCGGTCAGACGGAACCGGTCCCGCATATCGGACATCGCGACGACGACGGCAGGTCCCGGATCCGCCGTGAAGACCAATCGCACAGGATCGTCCTTGCCGCCGATGCCCAGCGGGTGGACTTCCAACGTCGGCTTCGCCGTCGTCAGCGAAGGTGAGACCTCCAGCATGTGGGCGCCCAGGATCAGTTCGTCCCCTGGCGTCATGTCATAGGTGTAGTCCTCCATGAGGCTGGCACCTCCGGGCAGCCCGGCGCCCATCACATTCGCGATTCGACCCAGCACTGCTGTCTTCCAGTCCCCCTCTGCGCCGAAACCGTAGCCCTCGGCCATCAGGCGTTGCACGGCCAGGCCGGGCAGCTGCGGGAGCGATCCGAGATCTTCGAACGACGTGGTGAAGGCGCCGAAGCCCCCGCCCTCCAAGAACGAGCGCAGCCCGATCTCGATCGCCGCTCCATCGCGCAGAGCCCCGTGGCGCTCCCCTCCCCGCCTCAGCTCGGGGACGACGTCGTAGCTCTGCTCATACTCATCGATCAGCGCATCGATCTGCGCGGACGTGGCCGCATGGACTTCCTCGGCCAGCTCGTTCACGCCCCAGGTGTTGACCTGCACGCCGAACCTGAGCTCGGCCTCCGTCTTGTCCCCCTCGGTGACCGCGACGAATCGCATATTGTCGCCGAAGCGGGCCAGCTTCAGGCCCTTTGCCGCGGCAAGTCCCGCCGCTGCGCGCTGCCAGGTGCCGACCTCCCGCTGCACCCGCGGATCGCTGGCATGGCCGACGATCGTCTTGCGCGGAACGCCGAGGCGGGTCTGGATATACCCGAACTCACGGTCCCCATGGGCAGCCTGGTTCAGGTTCATGAAATCGAAATCGATATCCGCCCAGGGCAGTTCGACATTGGCCTGGGTGTGCAGGTGGGCCAGCGGCTTCCGCAGCGCATCCAGCCCGGAAATCCACATCTTGGCAGGGCTGAACGTGTGCATCCACGCGATGAGCCCGATGACATGGGGGGTTGCGTTGGCTTCGTGGGCCACACGCTGGATCTCGGCCGAGTCCGTGAGCACGGGCTTCCAGACGATCTTCACCGGGACCTCGCCGGCGGCGTCGAGCATGCCGGCGATCTGCTGGGACTGCTGGGCGACCTGCTCCAGCGTCTCCGGACCGTACAGGTGCTGACTGCCGGTGAGGAACCAGACCTCAGAGTGGTCAAGCGTGGTGGTGAGCGATGGTGCAGTCATGAGGGCCCCTTTCCGGGGTGCGGTAGTGAGAGGGCGAGACCGCCGTCGTCAGAGTGCCTCGATCGCGGCGGCCTGCACCGCCAGACCCGCGCGGTACCGTTCGAGGTACTCGGCGAACCCTGCGACGTCGGCCGGGTCGGGTTCGAGGACCGCGAGGGTGACGGCGGAGAACACGTGATCAGAGAGGTAGGTGCTCAGGTCTGCGGACTCCGCATGGGCGAGGTATCCGGCCAGCACCGCGATCCCCCAAGAGCCGCCTTCATCTGCCAGCTCACCGACGGCTACTGGAGCTCCCAGCGCACCCGCGAGGAACTGCTGCGCGACGCCTGCGGTGCGGAACAGCCCTCCGTGGGCGAACATCTGCTCGATGCGCACGCCTTCGTCGGTGAGCACCTGCATGCCCAGGGCGAGCGTGCCGAAAACACCGTAGAGCTGAGCCCGCGCGAAAGTGGCCAGCGACAGGTCGCTGTCCGGGCTGCGCACTATGAGCGGCCGGCCCGCGGTGAAGCCGACCACCGGCTCTCCCGCCGCGTGGTTGTAGACCAGCACCCCATCCGCGTCCGGCTTGCCGCCCAGGGCCTCGCGGAAGAGGACGTCGAAGGCTTCGTCGTTCTCGATC
>DXGD01000212.1 GCA_019114115.1 Candidatus Nesterenkonia stercoripullorum | reverse complement strand
GACGACACGGAGCCATCGCTCGACGTCAAGAAGAAGACTGATGCACACCTGCGAAGCGGGAGCGCGCGTTCGCACTGGTGCACTCGGGATCGAAGTCGGTGCGATGCGAACGTGCCGGTGAAGAATGCGCGAATGTCGACATCCCAAGGGGACGGACTGGCGCGCTAGACAATAGATCGCTCACTGATGCGGGCTAAGAGCCACACCAGTGAGAGCCACCGGCAGTTCGGTGGCTATTTCCTGTCTACTTCGATCATCTCCACGACTTCAGGCTAGCAGACCGGCCCGCACCTCTGGCACTACCGTGCCGTCTCGCTCATGAGGCCCACTCAGTGTGAGCTGCCTCGATGAGGATGGTCGTCCCTCGGCCTTAGGCCTGGGGGTTCACGAGGTCGAGGCGCGCCTGGGCCACGAGTACGGCCAGTTGCGCGCCGGAGTCGGCGTCGGCCTTCTGCATGGCCCGTCGGATCGTGGATTTCACCGTGCTCGCTGAGATGAACAGGGCGCCGGCGATGTCGTCGTAGGTCTTGCCGGCACCTACCATCTGGGCCACCTCGATTTCGCGTTCGGAGAGGCCTTCGACGAGACGCCGCGCGGCCGCGCACAGCGGATCTGTGCTCGGAGCGATGTAGCTCGAGATCAATCGCGAGGTCAGCTCCGGGGAGACCATCGGGTCGCCCGTGTGCACCATGCGGATCGCGGCGGTGAGGGAATCGGTGGCGTCCTTCTTCAGCAGGAACCCGGTGACCCCTGCTTCCAATGCGCCGCGCATATACGCCTCGGCGTCGAAGCTCGTGACCGCGAGCACCGCTGGAGGATCGACGGAGTTCACGATGCGACGCGTCGCTTCCACGCCGTCCATATCGCCTTTGAGCTGCAGGTCCATGAGCACCACATCAGGGCGCGCCCCGCGAACGACGGTGAGGGCTTCCGGCCCGCTATGGGCCACGCCGACGACGTCGATGTCCTCGGCCTTGCTGAGGAGGCGTTCCAAAGAATCAAGGACGAGAGAGTCGTCGTCGACCATCACCACTGCGATCTGCACGTCCGGAATTCTACCAACACCGAGCGTGAGACGGCCGTGCGGACACCGCAGCTGGGAAGGCGGTTGCGGCGGCACTTATCCGGCGACGGCGCTCATGGTGTGGGGTCCGGGGCGCCCACCGGCAGGTGGACCCGCACGGCGAACTCACTGTTCTCCTCGCTGACCTCGACTGTCCCGCCGAGAAGCTCGGCACGTTCTCTGATGCCGATGAGTCCTGTGCCCGCACCCTGGCCGAACGAAGTCTGCGAGCCACTACGGTTGCGGAAGTCCAGCGTGATCCCGCGCTTCTCATCGCCGGTGATTCGCGCACGGACACTTCGGTCGGAGCTGTGCCGCAGCGCATTGGTCAGGGCTTCCTGCGTGATGCGCAGCACCGCCCGCTGCAGCGCCTCTGGAGCGGCGGAGTAACCATCGAGCAGGATATAGGGGTGGATCTGCAAGCCTGAGGAGCCGGCGTCGTCCAGCAGATCCTGAAGGTCCGCGACGCCGCCAGGGGCCTTCGCCGGAGCCGCGGGAGCTGACCCGCCTTCCCGCAGGGAGCTCAGCAGGACCCGCAGGTCGGTGAGGGCTTGGTCGGCATAGCTGCGAGTCGTGCGCAGGGCCTCGCCGAGGTGATCGGCGTCGTTGCGCTGGGCCGTGGCCTCGAGGCTGCCCACATGGAGCGATAGGCCGGATAGTCGCCCGGCGAGAGTGTCGTGGACCTCCCGCGCCAAATCCTCCCGCTCGCGCCTGCGGGTGAGCTCATCGGAGAGCTCCGCACTGCTCTGCTGCGCCGAATGGGCCGTGGCCTGAGCGTGCTGAGCGGAACGGCGCTGCCGAACCCACAGTGAGACGCCGAGGACCAAGGCGATACCCAGCGCCGCGAGCGTGACGACGAGCACCTGACCCGTGCGTGCATAGTCGGCATCGGGCCAGCGCGTCAGGGCGATCACGTGGAGGGCGGCATTGATCGCGATCACCAGCAGTCCAGCCCCTGCGACAACCCAGTGCCATCGGCGCTGGGACCGGGTGATCCAGACCGTCAGCCCCACAGCGAGCACGAACGGATCCAGCTGCAGCACGACGGCGCTGATCGTGCCGGCGACCATGGGGAGCAGGGGCACTTTGCGGTACCAGGGCAGCGTCAGCAGAATCAGCATCCCTATGGCAGCGCGCAGAGCCCCGATATCAGTCGGCTCCATGGTCTGAGGGTCCGTCGTCGTCGGGGACGTCATCGAGGCCAGGACCATGATCAGCAGCCCCGCGAAAATCATGGCGACAAGGACCACGCTGGCGATCGCCCAGCGCACAGGTGTCTGAAGCCGTTTTCGGGGAGTCATGCAGCAAGTCTACGCACGCTGCTGGGGGTGCTGGGCCGGGCGATCGGACAGATGCCGATGCCCGATCGGGCAGGTGGTTCAGCCTGATTCGGCGTCGTGGTCCCGGCACGATTTCGGAATGCTCGAAAGGTGCCCACTTCAGGCACGGCTCGCATAAGAATCTGAGGAAAGTGAAGGCCGCCATGAGCATCTCGTCAGCTGAACACCACACCCCTGGGCATCGGGAGCCCGAGCGGGACACCCCTGGGCGGAGGGATGCCGCTCAGCGGAACATCCTGGGGATCATCGCGCTCGTCGTTGCCATCGTCGGGTTCATCTTCGCGTGCATGCCGGGAGCTCTGATCGTTGGCTGGGTGCTGCTGCCGATCGCCTTCGTGCTTGCCCTTGTCGGGCTGCTCCAGAGGGGGAAGAAGCGAGGTTCGAGCATCACGGCGCTCATCATCTCGATCGTCGGGACAGTGGTCGGGTTCATCGTGTTCTTCGCCGTCGTCGCCGGTGCCTTTGAGGAGAGCTTCGGGGACGACACCAGCGTCAGCACCCCTGCTGAGTCTGCTGACGCTGACGCCGATGGGGCAGCTGACGACGACGCCGGTGACGACAGCGGCGCAGCGGGTACTGAGGAGGATGACTCCGCGGAGAGCGCCGACGACGATGAGGCAGCTGCCGATGGTGAGCAGGGGACGCGTGAGAATCCGTACCCGCTCGGTTCTCAGATCTCGACCTCGGATTGGACCGTGACCGTCAACAGCGTGGACTTCGACGCCGACCAGGCCATCGCAGCGGAGAACACCTTCAACGACGCAGCCGAGGAAGGCTTCACCTACATCATGGTCGATGTCACCGCGGAGTACACCGGGTCAGATCCTCAAGGGGATACACCGTGGGTAAGCCTCGCTTATGTTTCAGCAGAGGGAAACACCTTCGATGAAATGGATTCTATGGCTGTCGTCCCCGACTCTTTCGACCAGGGCAGCACCCTGTACGAGGGTGCATCCGAGAGCGGCAATAAGGCTTTGATCGTCCCAGACGAAGATATCGAATCCGGAGTGCTGTCGGTATCAGCGGGATTGTTCGGTGACACTGTATTCGTGGCTGTGGACTAGCAAGCGGAGCTTCTTTTGAGGGGCGAACTGAAGGATGTGATTCCGGAAAGAGTCCAGGCAATCGGGATTGGCGTGTCCGCAGATAGAAATCTGGTGTGGTGCTACAGTTCTATTGTTTCACTCACCCTGCACCCTAGAAAAGGTTTCACTTGTGAACTATCGTCCT
>DXGD01000211.1 GCA_019114115.1 Candidatus Nesterenkonia stercoripullorum | reverse complement strand
CTTTACCATTAAGCTACATCCCCGCTGTGCTGCCCTACCTCGACCCTGCCTTCGTGCCACATCTTCAGCTGGCGCCTTCAGTTCACGTCTTCAGGAGACGTCCTCTGGGATCGACCCGGGTGCAACGGTTCATAACTGTAGCAAGGGCCGCCAGCACAGTCCAAACGGCTCCCGGACGGCCCCGCTGTCATCGTCATCCCCAACGGACCGGTGCTTTGGATGCGACGCCGAATATCCCCAACTCCCGCGTCACCAGGGGCCGGCTACCTTCAGACCCGATACAGTCGAGACGTGGATTCGCAGTCACCTCTCTCCGATCACGCCGGCCACGCCCAGCAGGCCGCGCGCGACGCCGCTCAGGCTCACGAGCGTGTGAGCCAGCACCTCGAGGACTCTCAGCACGCCAAGTGGTCTTCGCTGAAGCGGGCGCACGCCGAGCGCGCTCAGGCGATACGCAGCTACGCGCAGCAGACTGAGCCAGCACCTCAGGATCTTCCGGAGCCCGCACCGCTGATCGCGCAGACACCCTCCTGGGCGCTGGAGGCAGCGCTGGAGGCAGCCGACGGCCTGCCCGCCGGTGAAGCCGGCGTCTCCCGCCCTGCCCTGAATCTGCGGATCGGCATCATCTGCGATCCGTTCCTGTTCGACACGTTCCACGACGCCGCCACGCTCGTCCCGATCACACCGCAGAATTGGCGAGATCACCATGAAGGGCTCGATCTGCTCCTCGTCGCCGCCACCTGGCGCGGGCACGACGGCACCTCGTGGGATGCCACCGCGCCGCATGCTCTTGCCCATCGCAAACTGCTGCGCGAGACCATCATCCCGGCCTGCCAGCGTGCCGGAATCCCCACTGTCTACTACGGCAAGGAAGACCCACCGGACTACCGACTCTTCCTGGACCTGGCGCAGGCCTGCGAGCATATCGTCACCACAGCCGCGGAGTCCGTGCCGGACTACCGGCGGGACTGCCCCCGGGCGCAGTCCGTCGCGGTCCTGCCCTTCGGGGTCAACCCGTTGCTGCACAGCCCGCTGGGCTCCCGCCCCGCCCAGTCGGACCTCGTTTTTTTCGCCGGTTCGTGGATGGGCAAGAAGTACCCTCAGCGGGCACGATTCGCCGAATGGATCCTCGACGGCGTCGTGGCGGCCGGTCGCCAGCTCGCCGTGATCGACCGGTACTGGAGCTCGGAGAACCCCAGCCCCAACCAGGCTGTCCCTGAGAAGTATTGGCCGTATCGGGTTCCCGCTGTGAATCACCACCGGCTGATGGGACTCAACCGAGTCTGTGACATCGCGGTGAACCTGAACTCAGTGCTGGGATCCCAGACGATGTTCGCGAACCGGGCGCTTGAGCTCCAGGCGTCAGGCACCTTCGTCATCTCGAGCTACAACCAGGGACTGAACTCGTACTTTCCCCAGGTGAAGATCGCCAACTCTGCCCGGGACGTGGAAGACACCCTGCGCTGCCTCGGCCACGAAGAGCTGCGCAGGGCGCAGGCAGACGGCATCCGCTCGGTCTTCATGCAACACCATGTCGTCGATCTGCTGGCCCGCGTCGCCCGGCAGGCCGGCTGCTCAGCCGTCAGCGCTCCTGAACGGGAACGCACAGTCGCCGTCACGCAGCGGACGAGCCCGGAGCTGGAGCAGGATATCGCCGCCCAATCCGTCGGCGACATCGAACTTCTCACCTGGGATGAGCTCCGGGACCGCGCAGGACCACGCGGGTGGGGCGAGGCCGGGCCCCCGGACATCCTGCTGCCGGTGGACCCTGCCCGCCGCTATGAGCCGGACTACGCCGCAGACCACACGGCAGCCTTCCGATTCCAGGCGGCCTCGCTGTCGGTGAAGCTCGACGGCGACGCGAGCACTGCCGACCCTCACGCCTTACGGCACGCCGCAGGGCTCGACGCCGTCGGACCCGCAGGCGGCGAGATCGCCCTGACCGCATGGTGGCGGCCTGACCTGGCTGAGCTGGACACCCCCGAGAAGCTTGTCGCCTCCGCAGCGCATGAACGGATCTTCGTCGGCGACCACCTTCAGCATCGTCCGGCTGCCAGGGCCATCTCCCCCAGCGCCACAGGCCACGCGTCCGCACCCCACGAGCCCGCGTCCACGACCACAACGACGCCCATGGCTCGGGAGCTGACCACGGCGCGACCATGGGAGGGTGACAGCATCGAGAGCCTTGCCGGCAGAGCCAGGGAGATTGCTCGCCGGCTCAGCCTCGACCTCAGCGTGATCGTGCCCATCTACAACAACGGGTCGCACCTGCGGCACAAGGCCTTCGCCTCGCTACGCCGTTCGCCCGACTTCGCCCGGGCACACATCCTGCTCGTCGACGATGGCTCCACTGATCCGGTCACCCTGGATGTCCTCCGCGAACTCGACGCGGCACATCCCAACGTCACAGTGTTCCGCCACGCCACCGGCGGCTCCGGATCTGCTTCACGACCCCGGAATACCGGCCTCGAGCTGGCGGCCACGGATTTCGTCACCTACCTGGACCCCGATGACGAGGAATTCGAGAACGCCTATCGTCGTATGGCCGACCAGCTGGAACAGCATCCCGACGCCGATTTCTCCTTGGGCACGCAGATCACCTGGACCGACCGGTACATGGAGCTGCCCATCCACCAGTGGTACTCGGCAATCCCGCTGAACGAGGGCCTGCGTCGTCCCGGGCCGGGTGCGCTGCGGGACATAGCGTTCCGGCCCGCATCGATCGAAGGGATCGTCGCTCGCACCGCGTGGCTGCGTTCGCTGGGCCTCACCCAGCCGGTCGGAGCAACGGGCCAGGACACGTTCTTCTTCCAGCAGATGATCGCCGGAGCCCGCGCCTATGCGGAATACAGCGCCCCAGCGTATGTGTACTACGGCGCTGTCGACCACTCGATCGTCAACGTCGTCTCCGCTCGCTACTTCCGCAAGTACCTCATCCTGGAGGAAGCCCGCTCCGAATGGCTGCGGGACTCCGGCCTATTGCAGGACTACCTCGACACTCGGTTCGAGCACTTCTTCGTCACCTGGTACCTCTGGAAACTCACCCGGGTCTCCCCTGCCGACCGCGCAGAGTCGGAAGCGCTGCTCGTCCACCTGGCCAGCTACTACTGCCGGGATCCGTACAGCTACCCATGGCGGACGCCGGAGGCCAAACGGTTCTTCGGCCAGCGCGGCTTGCCGCGGCCGACCGCCATGCGACCGATGCTGGGCAGGGTTCGCCGTCGGGTGACCACGCGTCTCAAGCGGGCCGCCCAGGACGCCAAACGCACACGGGCTGGGCGGGCTGCCGGCACGCTGTACCGGCGCAGCCTGAAACCGCAGCCGCAGGCTGCTCAGGAGTGGGCTGCGCGGCTGACGGCTGAAACGCGGCAGCTCGAGCCGCTGCGCGCAGCGGCCGCTCAGGCTGAGACTCGGCTGCGGGAGACCATCAGCGGCGGTACTCGTCCTCTGCGCGACCACGCAGGGACTGCCACATCCCGAGAGCCTCGGTGAGGTAGGCACTGTCGATATAGCGGACCCGGCGTCCACGCGCCCTGCGCCCGGCGATCCGAGCCGTTCCGGCAGCGGCCCGGGCTAGCGTCTCAGCACCGACCCGCCAGGGCCTGGCTCCCCGTTTCGCCAGCTTCAGCGCCCTGACGTGGCCAGCGCGGATCCCGCGCTGCCGCATCCATGCCCGAGTCGTGCGCTCCCACGGGACGTCCTC
>DXGD01000210.1 GCA_019114115.1 Candidatus Nesterenkonia stercoripullorum | reverse complement strand
TGTGGTCCGCATGGCAGTGCCGCTGACTTTAGCCGGCACGCTTCGCGGATGCGGCGGGATGAGGCGGCAGTGATTGGCCGGTGCACATCGGCTGATCCTGCTGGTCCCGGCGTGAAACCGCGTCGCAGGCTCAGCCGAGGCCGAGGCTTTAGCTGCTGACCTCTGAACGGTCACCGGACCACAGCGTGTGGAAGACGCCTTCTTTGTCCACTCGCTGGTAGGTGTGCGCACCGAAGTAGTCGCGCAGCCCCTGCGTCAGCGCGGCAGGAAGCCTCTCCCGTCGGAGACTGTCGTAGTAGGCCAGAGACGAGGAGAAGACCGGTGTGGGTACACCGTGAGTGGCGGCAGCCGCGACAACGCGCCGCCAGGCTGGCAGGCATTCGTTGAGCGCCTCAGTGAACTCCTCGGCCAGCAGCAGGTTGCGCGGGCGCTGCTCAGGGGCGACGTCGTAGGCTTTCATGATCGTGTCCAGAAGGTCCGCACGGATGATGCAGCCGGCGCGCCACAGCGAGGCGATCGACTTCAGATCCAGGTCCCAGCCGAACTCCTCGCCCGCCGCGATCAGCATGTCCAGTCCCTGCGCGTAGGAGACCAGCTTGGAGGCATACAGCGCCTTGCGCACGTCCTCGACGAAATCTTCCCGGTCATCGGCGACGGCGAACTCGCCGGTCACCGTCTCCTGTACCCCTGAGCTGAAGGCTTTGGCCGTCTGCTGGCGTAGTTCACGCTGCGACGAGACGGAACGGGCGAACACGGACTCGGCGATCGCGCTCACCGGTGATCCGACCTCCAGGCCCGAGATGGCCGTCCATCGGCCAGTGCCCTTCTGCCCGGCTGAATCGACGATGACATCGATGAGCGGGTGCCCGGTCTCCTCATCTTCCTGATCGAGGACCTCAGCGGTGATCTCGATCAGGTAGGAGGCCAGATCCGTGGTGTTCCATTCGCGGAAGACGCCCGATTGCACGGCGGGTTCCATGCCCGCCACGCTGCGCATGATGTCGAAGGCCTCGCCGATGCCCTGCATATCGGCATACTCGATGCCGTTGTGCACCATCTTGACGTAGTGCCCGGCGCCGTCGGTGCCGATCCATGCGCAGCAGGGCTCACCGTGGTAGTCCGCGGCGATCTTCTCCAGCATCGGGCCCAGCGTACGATACGACTCCTGCGAGCCGCCCGGCATGATGGAGGGTCCGTTGAGCGCACCCTCCTCACCGCCGGAGACACCGACGCCGACGAAGTGCAGGCCTTGCTCGCGCAGCCGCTCTTCACGGCGCCTCGTCTCCTCGAAGAAGGAGTTTCCGCCGTCGATGATGATGTCGCCCTCGTCGAGAAGCGGGATCAGGTCGTCGATGACGGCGTCGACCGGCGCTCCGGCCTTCACCATGATGAGCAGCCGACGCGGGCGCTCCAATGCGTCGACGAGCTCTGCCAGGGTCTCGGTCCTGACGAACTCGCCCTCTTCGCCGTGGGCCGCAAGCAGAGCGTCTGTCTTGGCCGCCGACCGGTTGTGGAGAGCCACGGTGTAGCCGTTCCGCGCCAGGTTCCTGGCGAGATTGGCCCCCATGACGGCCAGTCCTGTCACTCCGATATCGGCACTCATGAACTCTCCTCGATCACACACGTCTTTGCGCCCATCCGAACGGACCCCTGTGGTCAGGACGACGCTGTCCCCGGAACGAGCACTCCTACTGTACCGCTTACCCCGCGGCTACAGGCTAGCCGGGCACATTCGGCGAGGCGTGAGCTGCACTGCGCCGCCGTCGTAGCCGCGACATGCGCGGCAGCTCACGCGGCTCGGCGAGGAACCGTTCGCGGGTACCCGATCGCGCAGCTCAGTCACCCACTGCGTCCCTGCCGCGGCGCACGATGAGCTCATCCGGGGTGCCCACGATCTCATGGTCCTTGCCCTCGTATTCGAACTGGCTCAGGAAGAAGCGCATCGCATTGAGCCTGGCGCGCTTCTTGTCATTGGACTTGATTGTGATCCACGGTGCGTGGTCGGTGTCAGTGCGCCGGAACATCACCTCTTTGGCCTCCGTATAGGCCTCCCACCGATCCAGGGACTCCAAGTCCATCGGAGAGAGCTTCCACTGCCGCACCGGATCGATCTGACGGATCGCGAAACGCGTGCGCTGCTCCTTCTGCGTGACCGAGAACCAGAATTTCGTCAGATGAATCCCGGCGTCGACCAGCATCTTCTCGAACTGGGGAGCCTGGATCATGAAGCCTTCATATTCCTGATCAGAGCAGAAGCCCATCACGCGTTCCACACCTGCCCGGTTGTACCAGGAGCGGTCGAAGAGCACCATCTCACCGGCCGTGGGCAGGTGATCGACATAGCGCTGGAAGTACCACTGGCCCTGTTCGCGGTCAGAAGGCTTGTTCAGCGCCACCACTCGTGCGGTCCGGGGGTTCAGGTGCTCCGTGAAGCGCTTGATCGTCCCGCCTTTGCCGGCCGCGTCGCGTCCTTCGAACACGACGACGTGCTTGAGCCCGTAATCCTCCGCCCAGTACTGGAACTTCAGCAGCTCCACTTGGAGGTGGTACTTCTCCAATTCGTAGATATCGCGCTCAAGGCGGTACTCATAGGGGTAGTTCTCCTGCCACGTCTCCACGGCATTGCCCTGCGGATCGATCAGATCCGGGTCCGGAGTGTGACCGTCGAGCACGCGATATCCGCCATCCAGGAGCTGATCGATGAACTCCCGAAGGTTTTGCCGCGGTGCTTCCTCAAGATCGACGATGGGATCTTTCACTGCGACCACCTTTCTCTCGCCGGTACCTGGTATCGAGCCTATCTCACGCCCCTGCCCGAAGGGCACATCCCGCCCGATGAACGGCGGAGAAAAGATGATGCGCCAGACCGGGTGTCATGGGGCACATCAGCCACTAGAGTGACCATCATCACTGATTTCCAGGATCGCGGATTTCCAGGACCGCTGAACGTCAGTGTCACTGACGGTCAGCGGCGCTGCATTCCGGCGTCGCTGATCTCCGTCTTCCGCATGTGCACAGGGTCATCCGCATGTGCACAGGGTCATCCGCATGTGCACAGTCTGATCCGCCCGATTGAGGAGCATACATGACGATCACCAGC
>DXGD01000209.1 GCA_019114115.1 Candidatus Nesterenkonia stercoripullorum | reverse complement strand
AAGTACACCTTCCTCGTCGAGACGAAAGCCACGAAGTCCGAGATCAAATACGCAGTGGAGAAGATCTTCGCCGTGCGTGTCGCCTCGGTCAACACCATCAACCGGCCGGGCAAGCGCAAGCGCACCCGCTTCGGCTGGGGTTCGCGCAACGACACCAAGCGCGCGATCATCACCCTCAAAGAGGGCTTCAACATTGACATCTTCGGAGGATCCGCAGCCTGAGGCTGCCGGAACCACTTAATCGAGGAAGAAGACTATGGCTATCCGTAACCTCAAGCCGACTACAGCGGGCCAGCGCGGCGCGTCTGTGGCCGACTTCGCAGAGATCACCCGGTCCACGCCGGAGAAGTCCCTGCTGAAGCCGCTGTCCAAGACTGGCGGCCGTAACAGCGCGGGCAAGATCACCACTCGTCACAAGGGCGGCGGGCACAAGCGCCAGTACCGCATGATCGACTTCCGTCGTTCAGACAAGGACGGCGTGCCGGCAAAGGTCGCACACATCGAGTACGACCCCAACCGCACCGCCCGCATCGCGCTGCTCCACTTCGCCGATGGCGCCAAGCGCTACATCCTGGCCCCGGCTCGGCTGGTCCAGGGCGCGGCAGTGGAGTCCGGCCCCAACGCCGACATCAAGCCCGGCAACAACCTTCCGCTGCGCAACATCCCCGTGGGCACTGTGATCCACGCTGTGGAGCTGCGTCCTGGCGGCGGTGCCAAGCTCGGTCGTTCAGCAGGCGCTTCGATCCAGCTCGTCGCCCGTGAGGGCCGCTACGCCCAGGTGCGGCTGCCCTCCGGCGAGGTGCGCTACGTCGACGTGCGCTGCCGCGCCACTGTGGGACAGGTCGGCAACGCTGAGCAGTCCAACATCAGCTGGGGCAAGGCCGGCCGCATGCGCTGGAAGGGCGTTCGCCCGACAGTGCGCGGTGTCGTCATGAACCCGGTGGACCACCCGCACGGTGGTGGTGAGGGCAAGACCTCAGGTGGTCGTCACCCGGTCAACCCGAATGGTCAGCCGGAGGGCCGTACGCGCCGTCCGAACAAGGAAAGCGACAAGCTCATCGTTCGTCGCCGTCGTACCAAGAACAAGCGATAGGAGCCTGGAAACATGCCACGCAGCTTGAAGAAGGGCCCCTTCGTTGATCAGCACCTGTTCCTGAAGGTCCAGGCTGAGAACGAAAAGGGCACCAAGAACGTCATCAAGACCTGGTCCCGCCGTTCCATGATCATCCCGGACATGCTCGGCCATACCATCGCCGTGCATGACGGACGCAAGCACATCCCGGTGTTCATCACGGAGTCGATGGTCGGGCACAAGCTCGGCGAATTCTCGTCGACCCGTACTTTCCGCGGCCATGTGAAGGACGACAAGAAGGGCAAGCGTCGCTGAGCTCCCATTGCGGGAACAGTACGTTTGCACTTCTCGAAAAGACGAGAGAAGGAAAGCAATGGAAGCCAAGGCAATTGCGCGCTACCTGCGTGTGACGCCTATGAAGGCCCGGCGCGTCGTCGACCTTGTCCGCGGCAAGCAGGCCAACGAGGCACTGGCTATTCTCCAGTTCGCGCCCCAGGGCGCCTCGGAGCCGGTGTACAAGGTCCTCGCCTCGGCGATGGCCAACGCACGTCAGCACGCGGACAAAGAAGGCGTCGCCTTCAACGAGGACGATTACTTCATCACTGAAGCACGGGTCGACGAAGGCCCGACGATGAAGCGTTTCCGTCCCCGTGCACAGGGACGTGCGTACCGGATCAACAAGCGCACCAGCCACGTCACCATCGTGGTCGGCGCGAAAGCGAAAGGTGGGGATCAGTAGTGGGACAGAAGATCAACCCCAATGGTTTCCGTCTGGGCATCACCACTGATCACATCTCTCACTGGTACGCCGACTCCAGCAAGGCTGGGCAGCGTTACAAAGATTTCGTGAAGGAAGATGTCCAGATCCGCGAGCTGCTCAACAAGAGCGTCGAGCGCGCGGGGATCTCCAAAGTGGAGATCGAGCGGACCCGGGATCGCGTCCGAGTGGATATCCACACGGCTCGCCCCGGAATCGTGATCGGCCGCCGCGGCGCCGAAGCCGATCGTATTCGCAGTGAGCTGGAGAAGCTGACCGCGAAGCAGATCCAGCTGAACATCCTCGAGGTCAAGAACCCCGAGACCGATGCACAGCTTGTGGCTCAGGGCGTTGCCGAGCAGCTGGCTGCTCGTGTCGCGTTCCGTCGCGCCATGAAGAAGGCGATCACCTCGGCCATGCGCTCTGGTGCCAAGGGCATCCGGATCCAGTGCTCGGGCCGACTCGGCGGTGCTGAGATGTCGCGTTCGGAGTTCTATCGCGAGGGCCGTGTGCCGCTGCACACGCTGCGTGCGAACATCGACTTCGGCAAGCACGAGGCCAAGACCACCTTCGGCCGCATCGGTGTGAAGGTCTGGGTCTACAAGGGCGACCTCACAGCCAAGGAACTCGCAGCTCAGCAGGCTTCGCAGCCTTCAGGCCGCGGTGGCGGCGGAGGACGCGGCGGTCGCGGCGGAGCGGCCGGCGGTGGCGAGCGTCGTCGTCGCGGCGCAGGCCGAGGACGCGGTGAAGCCGGGGCTGCCGAGGGCACCGCTTCAGCTGCTGCAGAAGGAGGGCAGAACTGATGTTGATGCCACGTCGCGTCAAATACCGCAAGCCGCACAAGCCCAAGCGCAGCGGCCAGGCGAAGGGCGGCACAGAGCTCGCCTTCGGTGAGTACGGCATCCAGGCTCTGGGCCCGGCCTACGTCACCAACCGGCAGATCGAGTCTGCTCGTATCGCCATGACCCGCTACATCAAGCGTGGCGGCAAGGTCTGGATCAACATCTACCCGGACCACCCGTTGACCAAGAAGCCCGCTGAAGTCCGTATGGGCTCCGGTAAGGGCTCACCCGAGTGGTGGGTCGCCAATGTCAAGCCCGGACGCGTGATGTTCGAGCTGTCCGGTGTCAGCGAAGAGGTCGCCAAGGAGGCGCTTCGTCTGGCAATCCACAAGCTGCCGATGAAGGCACGCGTGATCAGCCGAGAGAGTGGTGAATGATCATGGCAGTCGGATCAAAGGATCTCGCCGTCGACAAGCTCGCTGAGCAGGACGACACGCACCTGGCTGAGTCACTGCGCAACGCCAAGGAAGAGCTGTTCAACCTGAGGTTCCAGGCCGCGACGGGTCAGCTGGAGAACTCCAGCCGGCTCAAGACCGTCAAGCGGGATATCGCGCGCATCTACACGGTGCTGCGTGAGCGTGAACTCGGTATCCGTGAATCGATGTCCGGGGCCGAAGAGGCCGACGCGGACGCTGCAGGTGACGAGGAGACCGAGGACAAAGCATGAGCGAAGCAACACAGACCCAGGGCGCGGAGCGTAACTACCGCAAGAACCTGCGGGGAATCGTCGTCTCGGACAAGATGGACAAGACCATCGTCGTCGAGGTCGAGGACCGCAAGAAGCACTCGCTGTACGGCAAGGTGCTGAAGTCGCACAAGAAGTTCAAGGCACACGACGAGTCCGAAGAGGCAGGCATCGGCGATATCGTTCAGATCGCTGAGACTCGGCCGCTCTCGGCGTCGAAGCGCTGGCGACTCGTGCGGATCGTCGAGAAGGCCAAATAAGCCTCCTCGGTCGAGCACAACGAATTCGGGACCCGCTCACGTCTGGCCCTGGGAAGACCACGTAGTTTTCCCGGGAGCACGGCGCGAGTTGGGTCCCGTCTCGTTTTCAGGTATGATATTGAGCTTGTGCGCCCTCGTTGTCGGCTTATCCGGCCGACGGGCTCTCTTCCATGGCGGAACACACGGTGACCACCCGGCTGATGAAGGCGGGAGATGACAGGTGGGAAGGCCAGGGGAGCTGAGGACAGCGCACGTCCCCCAAGCAGGCCGCCTCGGCCTCGCAGCAGCGTTCTCCGGTGGGGAGCGCTAGGGCACGGACGTCCTCTACGACGTCGCAGTGCTGAGGTTGCGTGGGTAAGCGGCGGGGGAGAGTTCATCTAGAAGTTCCACAAGGCTCATTGCCCACTGCAGTGAGAACCGGTGTGACGACAGGAGAAGGCTAAGTGATTCAACAGGAATCGCGGCTGAAGATCGCCGATAACACTGGTGCCAAGGAAATCCTTGTCATCCGGGTGCTCGGCGGATCTGGACGCCGCTATGCAGGTATTGGCGACACGTTCGTCGCCACTGTCAAGGACGCCATCCCGGGCGGCAACGTCAAAAAGGGCGACGTCATCAAGGGTGTCGTCGTCCGTACTAAGAAGAAGACCCGTCGCAACGACGGCTCGTACATCAGCTTCGATGAGAATGCTGCTGTCATCCTCAAGGGTGACACTCCCGAGCCGCGCGGTACCCGCATTTTCGGGCCGGTGGGTCGTGAGCTGCGCGATAAGAAGTTCATGAAGATCGTCTCGCTCGCGCCGGAGGTGCTCTGACCCATGGCAAAGATCAAGAAGGACGACCTCGTCCAGGTGCTCAGCGGCAAGGACAAAGGCAAGCAGGGCAAGGTCCTGCAGGTCCTGCCGAAGAAGGAGCGCGTGCTCGTCGAGGGTGTGAACCGGATCAAGCGGCACCTGCGTGCCGGCCAGTTCGGCAACACTGAGGGTGGCATCGTGGAGTCTGAAGCTCCTATCCACGTCTCGAACGTCGCCGTTGTGGATCCCGAGTCGGGCAAGCCCACTCGCGTGGGACATCGGGAGGAGACCGTGGAGCGCGATGGCCACAGCAAGACCGTGCGCGTGCGCTACGCCAAGTCCTCCGGAAAGGACCTGTGATGACTGAGGTTCAGAGCGTGACTGAGAAGATCACCCCCCGTTTCAAGACAAAATATCGCGAAGAGATTCGTGCTGCCCTGCAGGAGCAGTTCGGCTACGACAACGTCATGGAGATCCCAGGCC
>DXGD01000208.1 GCA_019114115.1 Candidatus Nesterenkonia stercoripullorum | reverse complement strand
CGACGAGGTCGAGTGCGCTGAGGTAGCGCCAGAGCTCGGATGTGCTCAAGGCGTCCACGGCGATCAGATCCCGTACCCGCACAGTACGCCCCTCGGCGCTGCCCTCCGCCGCAAAGACGACGTAGCCGCCTACGCGACCGTCCTCGGTGACGTGCACGGCCGCCCGTAGGTCACGGTCCCAGGACGCGATATCACGCGGGCTCCACTGCCCCGTGGACATGTACCGGTACGCTGCCGGGCGCCCCAGCGACCCTGGCGTCGCGGCATGGAACCGGGCGAAGACGTCGTCGAGGACCGGGCCGAGCTTCGTCGGGTCCACCTCGCGGACCCTGCCGGAGGCGGGGTGCCGTGGCATGTATTTTTCCGGGCCGTGCCCGGTGTGCACCCGGATGGATTCCGTTCGCGTGGCTGCTCCGAAGCCGAACCGGCCGTAGATCGAGCCCTCCGAAACGGTCAGCGCGGCCAGCGGGATGCCGTCGTCGACGCTGCGGGCCAGGGCGTCGGTCATCATGTGCTTGAGGATGCCGCGTCGTCGGTACCCGGGGTTCACGGTGACGCCGCTGATCATGCGCGCCGGCACAGGACCCAGAGGGCCGCCCGTGGTGAGCGTCTTGTCGAAATCGACGAACGTTCCGACGGGACGATCCGTTCCGAATTCAGCGTCGGTGACACTGGCCGGCAGAGCTGAGTCGCCACGTTCGGCCGCCTCGCTGGACGGGTCCCGATAGACCCCGGTCTGGAGCAGCTCATCCTCTATGAATGCGCGAGTCGAACGAGCAACCTGCTCGGCAGTCCCCCAGGACTCGTAGAAGCCATGTTCAACGGCACGGCTGAATGCGGCAGTCGCGGCGTCGGCGGTCTTCCCATCAGGCGAAAGTCCAGGCTGGAAACTCCTGCTGAGAAGTCCTTCGGCCAGGGGCGATACGTCAGGGCGACGGGGTGCAGGGCTGAAACTCACACCTCCACTCTATAGTGAGATCTCGCCGGCCGCGCGGGCCGGGCGCTAGTGTGCGGCGTCGTGCCAGCTGCGTCCGACGCCGACGTGAACATCGAGGGGCACGCAGAGGTCCGCGGCGGAGCTCATACGCGACTCCACGAGCCCGCGAAGCTGCTCCTGCTCCCCCGGCGCGACTTCCAGGATGAGCTCATCGTGCACCTGGAGCAGGAGCCGAGACTGCAGGTCCGAAGAGTGCAGGGCACCGTCGAGGTCGATCATGGCCCGCTTGATGATATCCGCGGCGGAGCCCTGAATCGGAGCATTCAGCGCCGCCCTCTCGGCCATCTGCCGCAGCTGACGGTTGTCGCTGGTCAGATCTGGAAGATAGCGCCGTCGCCCGTAGAGTGTCGAGGTGTAGCCGTCCCTCTTCGCCTGTTCGACGACTTCGCGCAGGTAGTCGCGGACCGCGCCGAACCGCTCGAAGTACTCGTTCATGAGCTCGCGTGCCTCATCGACGCCGATGCCCAGCTGCTTGGAGAGGCCGAAGCTGGAGAGCCCGTAGACCAGCCCATAGCTCATCGCCTTGATCTTGGACCGCTGCTCGGCGCTGACCTCGTCTGTCCCCACTCCGAAGACCCTGGAGCCGACGAAATTGTGCAGGTCCTCACCCTCGCGGAACGCTGTGATGAGCTCTTCATCCCCCGAGAGATGAGCCATGATGCGCATTTCGATCTGCGAGTAGTCCGCAGTCAGCAGGTTCTCGTAGCCAGGGCCCACTTCGAAGGCGTCACGGATGCGGCGCCCGGCGGAGGTGCGCACCGGGATGTTCTGCAGATTCGGATGCAGGGAGGAGAGCCGACCCGTGGCCGCGACCGTCTGCGCATAGGTGGTGTGTATCCGGCCGTCATCGCTGCGTGCCTCGATGAGACCGGTGACGGTCTGCCGCAGCTTGCTGGCGTCGCGATGGGCCATCAGGTGGACCAGGAAGTCGTTCTCCGTCTTCTCCAGCAGCGCCTGCAGCGTCTCCACATCGGTGGAGTACCCGGTCTTGTTCTTCTTGACGCCCTGCGTCGGGAGCTGGAGCTCGTCGAAGAGGACCGCCTGCAGCTGCTTCGGCGAGCCCAGGTTCACCTCTCGACCGACGACGGCGTAGGCCGCCTGCGCCGAGGACTCGATCGAGGAGGCGAAATCGTGGTCCAGGGCGGAGAGCTTGTCGGCATTCACGGAGACCCCGGTGAGCTCCATCTGCAGCAGGATCTCCGCCAACGGTATTTCCATGTCTTCCAGCAGCTGCTGCGCGTCACGTTCCCGCAGCTCCTTGCCCAGCACTGCGGAGAGCCTGTGCAGGAGAGCCCCGTGCAGCGCCGCTCTTTCAAGATCCGCCGAGGACACTGCGTGGATCGCCGCGGCGCTGTCGAAGAGGTCCGGCTGAGCCTGCTCCGCCGGCTCACCGCGGTGTTCGACCGGTTCGGTGGAGGCGCCGAGGTACTGGGTCACCAATTCGGCGAAGGCGAAGTTCCGGCGATCGGGCTGGATGAGGTACCCCGAGATGACAGTGTCCTCGACGGCTCCCCGGAAGGCCAGGCCCCGCCAGGCCAGCCGCTTCCCTGCATCTTTGTAGTCGTGGACGAGCTTCGGCGCCTGTGGATCGGCCAGCCAGTCCGCCACGGCCTTCTCCAGCTCCTGGTCGGCCTCCGTCAGGGAGACAGCGAGCGCAACAGGGCCGGTCGCTGCGCCGTCGGCGGCGGCGGCGTCCTGCTCAGCAGCGGCGAGGACGACGGCGAGTGCCTCCGCAGAGCGCGCCGCCTCATCGCGTTTCGCCTTGGTGGAGTGAGACTCGCCGCTGCGGTCCGCACATACTGCCAGAGCCACCGGAGCGGATCCTGCTTCGGCGAGGAACGCCGCGAAGTCCTTCGCGGAGGCGGCGGTCTGGACCTCGGGAAGCGCTGACGGCGCGGCGTCCTCGCCTCCGGACTCGGGGAAGCGCTTGGCGAAGGTATCGAAGAGCCGCTCGCGGACCTGGTTGAACTGCAGGGCGTCGAACAGCGACTCCACCGCCTCCCGGTCCGGCAGGGTCAGTTCAGTATCGGCCAGCGCGATGGGCAGCGGCAGGTCCTTCAGCAGCGCATTGAGCTCAAGGTTCCTGCGGACGTTGTCGAGGGAGGCGCGAAGGTTCTCGCCCACTTTCCCGCCGATCTCGTCGGCGTGCTCGATGAGCTCGGCAGCGGAGCCGTATTCGCGCAGCCATTTCGCCGCGGTCTTGGGTCCCACTTTCGGGACGCCGGGAAGGTTGTCGGCCGCCTCCCCCACCAAGGCAGCAAGATCTGGGTACAGCCGCGGAGGGACCAGGTACTTCTCCTCCACTGAGGCGGGATCGAGTTTGGGCAGCTTGGAGATCCCGGAAGTCGGGTAGAGCAGCTTCGTCTTCTCGGTGACCAGCTGGAACGTGTCTTTGTCACCGGAGACCACGAGCGTCTCCCACCCCTCGGCCTCAGCCAGCGCGGACAGCGTGGCGACAATATCGTCGGCTTCATAGCCTTCGACGGAGAGCGCTTGGATGTTCATCGCCTCAGCCACCTGCTGGATCAGGTCGATCTGTCCCAGGAACTCCTCCGGGGTCTTTGCCCGCCCGCCCTTGTACTCCTCGTAGGAGGCGTGCCGGAAGGTCGGAGTGTCCAGGTCGAAGGCGAGCGCCACATGAGTTGGCTCTTCCTCGCGAATGAGCTTGAGCAGCATCGTGGTGAAACCGTGGACGGCGTTGGTGTACTGCCCGGAATCGGTCAGGAAGCTCTCCGTAGGCAGCGCGTAGAAGGCCCTGAAGGCCATGGAGTGCCCGTCGATGACCAGCAGGCGGTTGTCTGCCCTCGCGGAGGGGGTGCCCTCAGGGTTCGCCGATGCTGCGGTGGACTTGACCTGGGTTTCACTCTGCGCGCTCACAGTGCCACTCTAGTGCGCATGACTGACAATTTCATGCGCTCTCCAGAGCATGCCCGGAGCAGCTCTGCCGGCGAGCTGCCGGAGGGCCGAACCCCCATCCCCGATGCCGCTGAGCGCCGCCAGCTGCTGCTCGCCCACGGCGTACCGGAGGACCTGCACTGGCTCATGGGGCCCTACGGCGTCTCGCCGCTGGTCCGCAGGATGGGGATCGTCCTGGACGAGCTGACCGTGGAGCGGCTGACCGCCCGCGCCCCCGTGGGGGGCAATGAGCAGAACGCGGGCATCTTCCACGGCGGGGCGCATATGGTGCTGGCGGAGACCCTGGGGTCTATCGGGGCGATGCTGCACGTCCGTTTGGGGCTCGGCAAGGACTACCCGGTGGTCGGGACCGAGCTCGGCGCCACGCACCACCGCTCAGCGACGCAGGGGCATGTCCTCGCCGAATGCACGCCCTTGAACCTGGGAAAGACTCTGACCAGCCACGAGATCGTCATGCGTGATGAGCAGGGCAGGCGCCTCTCGACGGCGCGGATGACGAATATGATCCTGGCCCCGCGCAGCTGAGCCGCCAGGGCCTGGATCAGACGGCGCGGCTGCTGTCTCGGGCGCTGCTGTCTCAGGCGCAATCACCGATGACGACGCCGTCGGCGGAGCCTGAGGATCGCCTGCTCCATGGCCGAGGCGTGACGCTGCGCTGAATAGCGTCGCCCGATCGTCTCGACTCCACGCCGCCCTAGCCGTGCCACCTGCGCCGGAGCGTCGATGAGTTCTCGCAGCACGGCGCGCAGCGAGGCCGCGTCGCCTGCCTGGAAGTACCGTCCGGTCTCCCCCTCGACGACAGCCTCGATCTCCGGGCTGGAGTCCCGGTGGTCGGACTCGGCGACGACGGGGACCCCGAAGCCGAGCGCCTGGATCACGTTGAGGCCGGCTCCGCCGATCGAGGCGGCGACGTCGGCCCGGCCGTACAGCTCGCGCAGCGCGGCGTCGTCGTAGCAGGCGCCCGTGAACTCGGCGTCCACGCCGCTCTCCGCGAACTTTCGCTCCAGGCGTGGACGTTCGGCGCCCTCACCGACGACGAGGACGAAAGGCCGGGGGCCGTCGGCGGGATACTCGGCCAGGGCATCTGCCAGCAGGTCCAGGCGGTGCCGGGCGGTGAGACGGGAACAGTAGATGATCGTGAAGCGTTCGGCGGACGGGCCGGGCGACAGCGATGCGGAAGCCTGTGCCGGAGCGGCCGAAGCAGTGCCGGCATCCTCACGGCGGGTGCTCGCGTCGCTGCCCATGACCTGCACACTGCTGACCTGCACACTGCCGATGCGCTCAGCGTCATAGATGCTGTTGTACACCACTTCGATCTTCTCAGCTGGCACACCATAGGAGATGCCGAGCTCTTTGGCACGGTCCCCGTAGACGAGGAGCCCCGATGCCAGGGAGTAGAACGCGCGACGCAAGCGGAGCTTGAGCCCTGACTCCGCGCGCTTCCACCCGTGCCCCCAGAGCAGCACCGTGCGGCCGCGGAGCTTTCCTGCCAACAGGGCGATCCACGCGGAGACCGTGTAGATGCGACCAGCCAGCACGTACACGTCGTGGGATCCTGACCAGACCGCACGCACCTGCCCGTGCTCCCACCAGAGGCGCCCCAGCGTGCTGAACCTGATGGGCGTGACCTCGCTGAGCACATCGTCAGAGGCTGGGTGGATGCGATCGGCGGCCGAGGTCTCGGAGTTGGCGAAGCGACCGTGGAAGTCGACGTCGATCGCTGTGGAGTCCCGCAGATGCCGCAGCAGCGGCTCGCGATAGTGGGCGACAGTGGGCTGAACGACGAAGAACACTGCGGGACGGTCGTGCTCCCCCATCGGGCCCTCCTCTTGCCAGATCAGCTGCCACCTCAGCGTCAGCCTCCGCGGACCCTCCGCGGGGCGGTACAGCGAAGGCCTCCGTGCATCGACGATGCAGGAGGCCTTGCTTCACGGCTGACTACGGTCATGTTCCGTCCAGAGAGGGGATGACGGGAATCGAACCCGCGTCGTTGGTTTGGAAGACCAAAGCTTTACCATTAAGCTACATCCCCGCTGTGCTGCCCTACCTCGACCCTGTCTTCCCGCCACGTCTTCAGCTGGCATCTTCCGGAGACGTCTTCAGGAGACGTCCGCTGGGATCGACCCGGGTGCAACGGTTCATAACTGTAGCAAGGGCCGCGAGCACAGTCCAAACGGCTCCCGGACGGCTCCG
>DXGD01000207.1 GCA_019114115.1 Candidatus Nesterenkonia stercoripullorum | reverse complement strand
TCTGCGCCTGCTCATCGGCGCGCTCGGAGTCACCGCCCTGGGCAAGCCGGTGGACGAACATGGCATCAAGGTCTGAACCGTACGAGATTTCGGCACCACCCTGGCGACCCATCGCCACCACCAGGATATCGACGTGCTGCCCCTCACTGGCGAAGATCTCCTTCTCGGCCACGTGCAGCACGCCCAAGGTCGTGGCACGATCCGTATCGGAGAGCGCTTGGCCGACGTCGGAGAACGTCGGGATGCGGCCGACCGCGTCCGCGATGGCGATACGCAGCACTTCTCGTTGCCGCACCAGGCGGGTCAGCCGCACGGCCGTCGTGGAATCGCCTTCGTGCCGGGTCAGCTTGTTGTGGATCTCTGTCCACAGCGTCTCGAACGTGCGCGGGATCAGAGCGTCGTCGTCGCCGAGCCATCGCGTGGACTCCGGGGAGTGCTCGAGCATGTCAGCGATGAACCGGGAGCTGGAAAGCAGCCCGCACAGGCGCTCAGCGGCCAGCTGGTGGTCCCGCAGCATCGTCAAGTACCAGGGACTGTGGCCCAGGGATTCGCTCAGCCGGCGGAAGGCCAACAGCCCGGCGTCGGGATTCACCCCGTCCGCGAACCATCCCAGCATCATCGGCAGGATCCGGCGATGCAGCGTGGCACGCCGCGTGACACCGGATGTCAGGGCCTCGATATGGCGCATGGCACCGGCCGTGTCCGAATAGCCCAGAGCGGCGAGCCTGTCCTGTGCGGCCTCTGAAGTGAGCCTCACTTGGTCATCGGAGAGCACCGCTGTGGTGGAGAGCAACGGTCGGTAGAAGATGGTCTCGTGGAAACTGGCGACTTCACGAGTGATCGCGTGCCACGTCTTCAGCAGGTCCGCAGAGGACCTTCGTTTATGGGTGTTCGGCGGCAGCACCGCCTGGGACAGGGCATTGAGCTCGTGCTCCTTCTCCGGCATCAGGTGGGTGCGTCGCATGGCCGACATCTGGATGCGGTGCTCGTAGAGCCTGAGCTGCCGGTAGCAGCGAGACATCGCCTGCTGATCATCCTTGGCCATGTATACGCCATCAGCGAGCGCGTCGATCGCTGTCAAGGTGTCCCTGACCCGCAGGGAGGTGTCGACGCGGCCATGCACGAGCTGCAGCAGCTGGACGGTGAACTCGATATCCCGCAGCCCGCCGCGCCCCAGTTTGATCTCCCGAGCGGCCGTCTCCGGGGGGATGTTCTCGAACACCCGACGGCGCATGCGCTGAACGTCCTCGACGAAGCCGCTCTGCTGGGACGAGGTCCACACCATAGGCCAGATCTGCTCGATATAGGCCCCACCGAGCTCCGGGCTGCCTGCGATCGGCCGCGCTTTCAGCAGGGCCTGGAACTCCCACCCGTGAGCCCAGCGCTTGTAATACTCGATATGCGAGTCCAGGCTGCGGGACAGCGAGCCTTCTTTTCCCTCGGGGCGCAGATTCGCGTCCACTTCCCACAGGCCGGGCTCCGAGGCGGGTGCGTTGATCGACCGGGAGACCCCGGCGGCCAGCTCCACGGCAATCGAATGCGCGTCCGAGTCGCTGATCGCCGCGGCCTTCTCACCAGCCGCGTCTTCAGCTCTCTCGGCGTCCTCCTCGGTGGATCTGCCCTCCGCCGGTTGCCGTTCCAGCACTCGGTGGACGAAGACGACGTCGACGTCGGAGATGTAGTTCAGCTCCCGCGCTCCGCACTTGCCCATACCGATGACGGCGAACTCGACAGCATCCACGATCTCCCCGTGCTTGGCACGAGCTTCCGCGCGGCTGATCGCCACTGCGGCCTCGATGGCGGCCGCAGCCAGGTCCGCCAGCTGCCTGGACACCAGCGGCTGGTACTCCACCGGGTCCGCAGCGGTCAGGTCCCGCAGCGCAAGGGCCAGAAGCTCCCTGCGATAGGCGACTCGCAGGTCGATATTGGCTGATTTCGCCGGGAAATCCTCGCTCAGGTCGGCACGGGGCTGCGCGTCGTCCGGATCTGCTCGCACAGCCTGGAGCAGCAGCTCGCGAAAGTCGGCAGCTTCCACCACACCGGCATGCCCGGGGAATGGCCTGCTGAGAACATCCGTATTCTGCGGACGTCTGATCAAGAACTCCGACAGCGTCGAGGAGGCACCGAGCAGCCGGAAGAGCGGGGTGGGCTCCAGTGTCCCGTGAGCGGAGTCGTCGCCGGGCGTTGCCTCGCTGACAGCAGGCACCTGCTGGTCGCTTGGTTGCTCCGGTGCCCTCTCATGCTCTGCGGCCGCCGCGGCAATCAGCTGATCCCGGACCTCGGGGGCACGTTCGAACAGGCGGATGAGCAGCAGCAGCGCCTGATCAGCATCGGCTGCGCAGAGCAGCTGCCGCAACAGCCATTCCCGGTCGATGCCCTCAAGCTGAGCATCGTCGAGAAACGACTGCGCCCGCGAAAGATCCTGGAATCCCGCATGGATCAGTTGCCGCTGAGTAAGCTCCCCCATCGATGAACCCACGGATCAGATAAGACCCAGGTAGCGGTTGATCTCGTACGGGGAGACGTTCACGCGGTATTCGTCCCACTCCTGCTGCTTATTGCGCAGGAAGTTCTCGAAGACCTGCTCCCCCAGGATCTCCGCGATCAGCTCAGAATCCTCCATCTGGCGAATCGCATCATGCAACGTGCCTGGCAGCGGCTTGATGTCCAGCGCCTTACGCTCCGAAGTGGTCAGCGACCAGACATCTTCACTGACCGGCTCCTGCAGCTCATAGCCTTCCTTGATGCCCTGAAGCCCTGCGCCTAGGACCACCGCGTAGGAGAGGTAGGGGTTGGCCGCGGCGTCGATACCGCGGTACTCCATGCGCGCCGAGCCACCCTTGGTCGGCTTGTACAGCGGGACGCGCACCAGGGCGGAACGGTTGTTGTGGCCCCATGAGACGTGCGACGGCGCCTCTCCCCCGCCCCAGAGCCGTTTATAGGAGTTCACGAACTGATTCGTGACCGCGGCGAACTCCGGGGCGTGCCGCAGGACGCCGGCCATGAACTGGCGCGCCGTCGTGGAGAGGTTGTATTCGGCGTTCGGCGCGAAGAAGGCGTTCGTGTCCCCCTCGAAAAGGCCGAAGTGAGTATGCATCCCGGAGCCGGGGTGCTCGCTGAACGGCTTCGGCATGAAGGTCGCGTACTTGCCCTGCATCACCGCGACTTCCTTGATCACGGTGCGGAAGCTCATGATGTTGTCTGCTGTGGTCAGAGCATCCGCGTAGCGCAGGTCGATCTCGTTCTGACCGGGCCCGGCCTCATGGTGGCTGAACTCCACTGAGATGCCGATCGCTTCGAGCATATTGACCGTATGACGCCGGAAATCCTGGCTGACGCTTCCGGTGACGTGATCGAAGTACCCGGCACGGTCCACAGGCGCCGGATTGCCCTCATCATCGAGGGAATCCGAGTGCAGCAGGTAGAACTCGATCTCAGGGTGGGTGTAGCAGCTGAAGCCCATCTCGGCGGCGAGGTCGAGCTGGCGCCGCAGCACATTGCGCGGATCTGCTGCGGAGGGCTCCTGGTCCGGGGTGAGGATATCGCAGAACATGCGCGACGTCGGCTCCTCTTCACCGCGCCAGGGCAGGATCTGGAAGCTGGAGGGGTCAGGCTTCAGAAGCATGTCCGACTCGAACACGCGCGAAAGCCCCTCGATCGACGAGCCGTCGAATCCGAGGCCTTCGGTGAAGACGCCTTCGACCTCGGCCGGCGCCAGGGCCACTGACTTCAGCGCGCCCACCACATCGGTGAACCACAGGCGCACGAACCGAACATCGCGTTCCTCGATAGTGCGCAGTACGAACTCCTGCTGACGATCCATGCTGGTGCTGCCTCCTGGCTGGACTTCGAATGCTCCGGCCCACCCATGACGCTGAACCCCGAGCACATGCACACACGCAGTGCACATACCGAGCGCACATGGCCTGTGCGCCCATCGGGTGCCACCACCTGGCGCACCCCAGGGACAGCGCTGTGATGCGCCAGTCCAGACCACTCTACCGAAGACCGGAGACATCGGCGCGGGTTCTCCACAGACGACGTCGCCGGCAGAACCGAACCGGCCAGGCGCGCCTGAAGCCGAGGGAGTACCCTGGATGCCATGTCGTCACTGAGCCCTGACTCTTCCGCGTCCGC
>DXGD01000206.1 GCA_019114115.1 Candidatus Nesterenkonia stercoripullorum | reverse complement strand
GGGTGATGGTGGCACTGGGCGGCCTGGCCCTGGCTGAAGCGCCTGATTCGGCGATGGCGTACACCTTCTTGGGCATGGGGCTTGTCCCCGCCTGCACCTCGTATATGCTCGCCGGTTACTGGTTTCGCCGGCTCATCGAACGACCGCGATTTCAAGCTCTCCCAGCTCACTGGGCGCTGGGGCTCATTGCCGTCTGTGCGGGCCTCATAGGAGTGGCCGCCGGTGCTGAGACGATGAACATGAAATGGTCGGGTTTCGGTACGTTCCTCATCTCGCCCGTCCTGGCGGTGCTGATCGTCAGCGGGCTGGTGCTGATCTTCTCCACCGTCGTGAACGCGCTCCTGGCCGGTCTGCCCGCTGCCGCAGCCGGAATCTCGGAGCTGGTACGCGCGGGGACGATGGTGGTGTTCCTGCACCCGCTCGTGCTGTACGTCCTCACCGCGTCTCTCGGCCTGGAAGGCCCCCTCGTGAAGTCCGTCATCACGCTCGCCATATGCTGGAGCCTGGCCACAGCCGTCAATAGGACGCCGCTGCGGCCCCTGCTTACTGGGGTGCCCCGACTGGCGCCGGAGCGAATATCGCCTCGTACACCTCATCCAGCCACTGCAGCAGCTGCCCATCGGTGAGGTCGGCTCCTCCTACCCGGGCAGTCTTAGGCCTGGGGATGAGCACAGCGTTCATCGCGGATTTGATCTGGGAGCCGGGGTACATCCGGTCCAGTCTCAGCTGACGGGACTCGGGCAGATCGGCTACCGGAGCGAAGCGGATCGCGTTCCCCTGGACGCCGACGTCGGCGATCCCCGCAGCTCTTGCCTTATTGCGGAACCGGGCCACGCTGACCAAGTTCGCCACCGGCTCCGGTAGATCACCGTACCGGTCCTGCCACTCCGCGACGACCTCGTCGATCTCCTCCTCGGCATCAGCTGCCGCTAGCTTGCGATAGCCTTCCAGCCGCAGCCGCTCCCCCGGGACGTAGTCGTGGGGCAAGTGGGCGTTGATCGGGAGCTCGATCTTCACCTCGGTGATCTTCTCCTCGGACTCACCACGGTAATCCGCGACGGCCTCACCCACCAGACGCAGGTACAGGTCGAATCCCACACCGGCGATGTGCCCGGACTGCTCGCCTCCCAGGAGGTTGCCGGCTCCGCGGATCTCCAAGTCCTTCATCGCCAGCTGAAGCCCGGCACCGAGCTCGTTGTTGGCCGCGACCGCCCGGAGGCGTTCGAGGGCTACTTCACCGAGCGGCTTTTCCGAAGGGTAGAGGAAGTAGGCATAGGCTCGTTCGCGAGACCGACCCACTCGTCCGCGCAACTGGTGCAGCTGAGACAGGCCGTAGGTCGAGGCCCGATCCACGATCAGCGTATTGGCATTGGAGACGTCGAGACCCGTCTCGATGATGGTGGTGGAGACCAGCACATCGAACCGCTTCTCCCAGAAGTCCTGGATGATCTGCTCCAGTCTGGACTCACTCATCTGGCCGTGGGCGACTTCGACACGCGCCTCGGGGACGAGCTCGCGGATGCTGGCTGCGATCCGGTCGATCGAGGAGACCCGGTTGTGCACGAAGAAGACCTGCCCCTCGCGCATCAGCTCACGCCGTATCGCTGCCGAGACCTGCTTATCCGTATAGGGCCCCACATAGGTCAGCACCGGATGCCGCTCCTCGGGCGCCGTCGCCAGAGTGGAGGTCTCACGGATGCCCGCCATCGACATCTCCAGCGTGCGCGGGATCGGCGTCGCTGACATGGCCAGGACATCCACGTTGGTGCGCAGCTTCTTCAGCTTCTCCTTGTGCTCGACGCCGAAACGCTGCTCCTCATCGATGATGACCAGGCCCAGGTCTTTGAAGCTGACTTCCTGGGACAGCAGCCGGTGGGTGCCGATGACGATGTCGACCGACCCCTCTTTCAGCCCCGCAACCGTATCCTTGGACTCTTTGGCCGTCTGGAACCGTGAGAGGGGCCGGACCCGCACGGGGAAGCCGGCGTAGCGTTCGGTGAACGTCTCGTAGTGCTGGGAGACCAGCAGCGTGGTCGGCACCAGCAGCGCGACCTGCTTTCCATCCTGGACGGCTTTGAACGCGGCTCTGATCGCGATCTCCGTCTTGCCGTAGCCGACATCGCCGGAGATCAGCCGGTCCATCGGGACTTCCCGCTCCATATCGCGTTTGACCTCGTCAGAGGAGACCAGCTGGTCCGGTGTCTCCGCGTACGGGAAAGCGTCCTCCAGCTCGGACTGCCACGGAGTGTCGGGCCCGAAGCTATGCCCGCGGGAGGCCATTCGTGCAGCGTAGAGCCTGATGAGCTCGCCGGCGATCTCCTTGACCGCCTTCTTGGCCTTCCGCTTGGTCTGCGACCAGTCGGATCCGCCCATCTTCGACAGCGTCGGCGCTTCCCCTCCTACGTACTGCGACACCTGATCAAGCTGGTCCGTAGGAACCATGAGCCTGTCCTTCGGTCCACCACGCTTGGACGGCGCGTACTCCAGCACCAGGTACTCCCTGATCCCGGCAGTCCCGGCTTTCACCGCCTGAGGCGAACCGACTTTGCGCTGCACGAGCTCGACGAACTGCCCGATGCCGTGCTGCTCATGCACGACGAAGTCACCCTGCTTCAGCGCAAGCGGATCCACCGCATGACGACGACGCCTCGCCGGCTTCTGCTTGCGACCCCCCGGCTGCTGCCTGATCGAGCGCCCCAGCATTTCGGACTCCGTCAGCAGCGCCAGCTGCAGCGAGTCGAGGGCGAACCCTTCGGAGACGTTGGCCGTGCTCACCGTGATGGTCCCAGCTGCTGGTGGCTGCTGAAGGCTCTCGACGAAGGCGGCCGGCACCTCATGCTCCCGAAGCAGCTCATGGACGCGCTGAGCCGACCCTGTGCCTGCTGTGGTGACCACCACTGACCAGGAGTCCTTCGCACGCTCTGCGAGGAATGTCATGACGTCCTCGACACTGCCGCGGTAGCCGATCGGCTCCCGGGAGTCGATGGAGACGATATCGGCGTCCTGCTCCAGCTCTTCGTCCAACCCCAGCGATGTGACGGACCACCATCCGGTGCCGTGCTGCAGAGAGGTCTCGCGCGTCTGGGTCAGGGAGGCGAAGCCGCCTGCAGAAAGCCGCTGCTGCTCGCTGCCCGCACCGTCGGCCGCAGAGACGTCCAGAGGCGCGGATCCCCCGTCGGGAGCCGCTGACCATGCGGCTTCCAGGAACTCCTCATTCGTGGCGGCCAGATCGTGCGCCCTGCCACGGGTCTTCTCCGGTTCGACGACGATCGTCAGCGACCCGGCCGGCAGTTCCTCGATGACCGGGACCATCTGATCCACCAGCACAGGCGTGAGAGACTCCATGCCTTCAGCCGCGACGCCCTCGCTGATCCTGGTCAGCAGTTCCTGGGCGTGAGGCATCTGCGGAATCAGGTCCTTGGCGCGAGCTTTCA
>DXGD01000205.1 GCA_019114115.1 Candidatus Nesterenkonia stercoripullorum | reverse complement strand
ATCGGCGATGCTCTCCCGGCTCTCCATCCTGCTCGGCCTGATCATCGGCACGATCGCCGGCGCCATGATGGGACTGACCGACTTCTCCGATCTGGGCAGCACGTCCTGGGCCTCCCTGCCCGAGGTGCTGGCCTTCGGGGCCCCCTCCTTCGACGTCGCGGCGATCATCTCCATGTTCATCGTCGTCCTGGTGGTGAAGACCGAGACCTCGGCCGACATCATCGCAGTCGGGGAGATCATCGACACCCCGGTGGATCGCCGCCGCATCGCCGATGGCCTTCGTGCCGATATGCTCTCCTCCACGCTCGCGCCGTTCTTCGGCTCCTTCACCCAGACCGCCTTCGCCCAGAACGTCGGGCTCGTCGCGCTGACCGGCGTCAAGAGCCGCTTCGTCGTCGCCGCCGGTGGCGTGATCATGGTGACTCTCGGCCTGCTGCCGATCCTGGGCGAAGTCGTCGCCGCGGTGCCGATGCCCGTGCTGGGCGGCGCCGGCATGGTGCTCTTCGGGACAGTGGCCGGTTCAGGCATCCGCAATCTGCGCAGCGTCTCCTACGACGGCAACATGAACCTGATCATCGTCTCCACCTCGCTGGCATTCGCGATGTTCCCCGTGGTCCGCGACGACTTCTACGATGCGTTCCCGGACTGGTTCCAGACGATCTTCCACTCCGGCATCTCCTCTGCGGCGATCATGGCGGTGTTCCTGAACCTCCTGTTCAACGAGCTCAAGCTGGGCAATACGCCGAACCCGTCGGTCTTCGCGGCGAAGCCGGTGCGCGTGCTGACCCCGACTGACCTGCACGACCTCCAAGAAGGCGATGTCTTCATCGACGGCAAGTTCATCGACAGCGATGGCGAGGAGATCCCGGTGGTGCCCGACGAACGCGTCGAGGAGATCCGCACGGCCATCGCCAGCGGCGAGGTCACCGACACCACCCAGATCCGGATGATCATGGACGGAGACGATCCGCGGGGCAACGAACCACGGGCGCCTGAGAAGTAATCGCCCACCATGCGACGCACGTCAAATCGAAGGGTACGAAGCAGTAGACTCGATGGCACCGTCCAGTGACGGCAGAGACAGGAAGGTCGACTATGAACCGCAGCATCGCGGACGCTCCACCAGCCGAAGGCAGCCAGGCAGCAGCACCGAAGCCTGCCCGAGGAGGGGTCCAGTCCGTCGAACGGGCCTTCGACCTCCTCTCCTTCATCGCCGCTTCGGGAGGTCAGGCGACGTTGAGTCAGCTGGCTGTCGCCGTCGAACTGCCTATGCCCACGATCCACAGGCTGCTGCGGACGCTGCTGAATCTCGGCGTCGTCCGGCAGCTTCCTGATCGCGGATACGCCCTCGGCCCTGGGCTGATCAGGCTGGGGGAGCTGGCCAGCAAGCAGCTGGGCGCCGCAGTCCGCCCTCACCTTCGCTCCCTGGTGGACGCGCTGGGCGAGAGTGCGAATGTGGCCACCCTCGACGGGGACATGGTGACCTATGTGGATCAAGTGCCCTCCCCCCATCAGATGAGGATGTTCACTGAAGTGGGTCGCCGGGCTCATACACATGACACCGGCGTGGGCAAGGCGATTCTCGCGCAGCTCGAGGCAGATCATGTCCATCGCATCGTCCGCTCGGCGGGTATGCCGGCGCATACCGAGTACAGCATCACCACAGTGGCGCAACTCGACGAGGAACTGGCCACGATCAGGTCCCAAGGCTACTCAGTGGACGAGCAGGAGCAGGAGCTCGGGGTGCGCTGCTTCGCCGTCGTCGTCCCGGATTCCCCGGCCCCGCTGGCCATCTCGGTCTCGGGCCCCACAAGCCGGGTGGATCAGCGGTTCGCCGACCGCGCGGTGCCGATGCTGCAGCGGGCAGCGCGGGAGATCTCCGAGGGCCTGCGGCAGAGCTCGTAGGCTCTCAGCCCTCACGGGCGCAGCCTGCTGGGGCTCTTTTCCACAGGAGAAGCCTCTGGAAGGCTGCGACTGCCGGAAGACTCCACTCTGCGCAAAAGAGTGTTCTCCTTCTCGGGCAAACCCGCGATACTTAACACGTGAGATACCCGGCAGCACCCTGCTCCAGTGCAGAACGCGTCCGCTGAGGCACGCGGCGTTCTGCCCGTGAGGCGCTGCCGACCAGACACAAGGGAGAGGCAATGGAGGATTCATTGCAGATCACGGTCAACGGTCAGCTGAAGCACGTCACAGATGTGCCAGTCCACACGAACCTGCTCGATTGGCTGCGCGGCATCGGCCTGACCGGCGCGAAAGAGGGCTGCGCCGAGGGCGAGTGCGGCGCATGCGCGGTCCTGGTCGCCAGGCCCGACGGCGCGAGCGCCAGCCGCTGGACCTCCGTCAACGCATGCCTGCCTCCTGCTGCCGCTTTCGACGGGCACGAACTGGTGACCTCCGAGGGCCTCGGCGCTGCCGGAGATGCGTGCAGTCAGGAGCAGCTCCACCCCGTGCAACGCGAGATGGTGGAGCGAGCAGGTTCCCAGTGCGGGTACTGCACCCCGGGGTTCATCTGCTCGATGGCAGCTGAGTTCTACCGGCCGGAGCGCGCCGCCGCAGCGGAGAACGACGAATCCCAGGATTCCGGTGCGGACCACGAATGCGGGCCCAACGGCTTCGATCTGCATGCGCTCAGCGGGAACCTCTGCCGCTGCACGGGGTATCGCCCCATCAAGGACGCCGCCTATGCGCTGGGCGCTCCCGCCGCGGAGGATCCTCTCGCGCAGCGCCTCGCTCGCGCGGCACCCGCTGTCCCCGCTACTGTCTCCCGGCACGAGAGCTCCGAGTTCCGCAGGCCCGGCAGCCTTGAGGAGCTGCTGAGCATCTATGCAGATCACCCGGATGCGGTGATCATGGCCGGAGCCACCGACCTCGGAGTCGAATCCAACATCAGGCACACCCGCCCGCGTCTGGTGCTGGCGATGGATCATCTCTCTGCGCTGCGCGGCCTGGAACGGACCGACCAGCACCTGGAGATCGGCGCCGCACTGCCGCTCACCGACCTGGAACGCGCCCTCGACGGGTCCGTGCCGCTGCTGGCGGAGCTGCTCCCCCAGTTCGCCTCCCGGCTCATCCGCAACAGCGCGACGCTGGGCGGGAACCTCGGCACCGGCTCCCCCATCGGCGACGCCGCGCCGGTGCTGCTCGCGCTGGAGGCGACGCTCGTCCTCACCTCCACGCAGGGGGACCGCACCGTCCCGCTGAGCGAATACTTCACCGGCTACCGCCAGACGGTCCGCACGGAGGGCGAGATCATCCGCGCCGTGAGGATCCCCCTGCCACTGGCGCCCGTGACCGGGTTCCAGAAGATCGCCAAGCGTCGTTTCGACGATATCTCCTCCGTCGCCATCGGCATCGCGATGGACATCCGCGAGGACGAGGTCCATGCCGCACGCATCGGCCTCGGCGGGGTGGCGGCCACGCCGCTGCGCGCTCATCGCGTCGAAGAGTTCCTGCGATCCCAGCCGTGGAACGAGCAGAACGTCCGTGCCGCAGCAGAGCTCATGGCCGAGGAAGGCACCCCCATGGACGACCACAGAGCCAGCGCCCGCTACCGCACCGCGATGCTGCGGCAGAGCTTCATGCGCTTCTTCGAACGCACTCGCCACCAGTCCGAAATCCAGGCCACCCATTCATCAGGAGGCACCCGATGAGCACCGGCCAGACCTCGTCCACCGGAGTGGGCACAGATACCGCCCATGAGAGCGCAGTCCAGCATGTCACCGGCACTGCCCTGTACACAGACGACCTCCCGTTCCGCAATGCCGCGCCATTGCACGCCTGGCCCGTCCAGGCCCCGCACGCGCACGCCCGGGTGCTGAGCATGGACACTGACGCGGCACTTCAGGTCGCCGGCGTGGAACGCGTGCTCACCTCCGCCGACATCCCGGGGGTCAACGACGCCGGCGTGAAGCACGATGAGCCGCTCATTCCGACCGAAGTGATGTACTACGGCCACGCTGTGTGCTGGGTCCTCGGCGACACCCTCGAAGCCGCGCGGCTGGGCGCAGAAGCCGTCCAGGTGAGCTACGAGCCGCTGGACTCCCTGGTGACGCTGCAGGAGGCCATCGACGCGGAGAGCTTCCAGGGCCGCCAGCCCACGCTCTCCCGCGGTGAGGCAGCCACCGCCCTCGATCAGGCGGAGCATCGCTTCAGCGGGAGCTTCGAATTCGGTGGCCAGGAGCACTTCTACCTGGAGACACATGCTTCACTGGCCCACACCGACGAGTCCGGGCAGATCTTCGTGCAGTGCTCCACCCAGCACCCCACGGAGACACAGGAGATCGTCGCCCATGTCCTGGGCCTGCCCAGCCACGCGGTCACAGTGCAGTGCCTGCGCATGGGAGGTGGCTTCGGCGGCAAGGAGATGCAGCCGCATGGCCTGGCCGCCATCGCCTCTTTGGGAGCCGTGCTCACCGGCCGTCCCGTCCGGCTGCGGCTGACCCGCACCCAGGACATCACGATGACCGGAAAGCGACACCCTTTCCATGCCTCCTGGGAAGTGGGCTTCGACGCCGACGGCAGGCTGCTGGCCCTTGACGCCACGATCACCTCCGACGGCGGATGGTCGCTGGACCTGTCGGAGCCTGTGCTCTCGCGCGCCCTGTGCCATGTCGACAATGCGTATCACATACCGCATGTGGAAGTGCTGGGCCGGATCGCGAAGACGAACAAGACCTCGCAGACGGCGTTCCGCGGTTTCGGCGGCCCGCAGGGCATGCTCATCATCGAGGACATCCTGGGCCGGTGTGCGCCGCTGCTGGGCGTCGAGGCCGATGAGCTGCGGCGTCGTAATCTGTATCGGCCCGGGCAGCTGACGCCGTACGGCCAGGAAGTCCGCCACGCCGAACGGCTCGAGGCGATCTGGGAGAAGCTGGGGGCCAGCACTGAGTTAACCCGCCGACGAGAGGACGTCGAGCAGTTCAACGCAGCGCATCAGCACCTCAAACGCGGACTGGCGATGACGCCGGTGAAGTTCGGGATCTCCTTCAACTTCACCGCCTTCAATCAGGCCGGAGCACTGGTGCACGTGTACAAGGACGGCTCGATCCTGATCAACCACGGCGGCACGGAGATGGGCCAGGGCCTGCACACCAAGATGCGACAGGTCGCCGCGACGACGCTCGGCGTGCCGCTGGCGCAGGTGCGGCTTGCTCCGACGCGTACTGACAAGGTGCCGAACACTTCCGCCACCGCAGCCAGCTCCGGCGCGGACCTCAACGGCGGCGCGGTGAAGGACGCCTGCGAGCAGATCATCTCCCGGCTGGCGGAGGTCGCCTCGCGCAAGCTCGGCGTGCACTCCGATGACGTCCGCTTCGCCGACGGCGTGGTGCACGGGCTCGGCGTGGAGACGGACCTGACCTTCTCCGAAGTCGTCCGGGACGCCTACTTCCAGCGCGTGCAGCTCTTCGCCGCCGGTTACTACCGCACTCCGGGCCTTCACTGGGACGCCAACCGGATGCAGGGCGAGCCGTTCAAGTACTTCGCCTACGGCGCCTCAGTCAGTGAGGTGGAGGTCGACGGGTTCACCGGCGCGTACCGGTTCCTGCGCACCGACATCCTGCACGACGTCGGCGATTCGCTCTCCCCGCAGATCGACATCGGGCAGATCGAGGGCGGCTTCGTCCAGGGGGCCGGCTGGCTCACCCTGGAAGAGCTGCGCTGGGATGTCTCCGACCGGGAGAGCCGTGGCAGGGTCGCCACGCAAGCGGCCAGCACGTATAAGCTGCCGAGCTTCTCCGAGATGCCTGAAGAGCTCAATGTCACCCTCTTCGAGCGGGCCACGGAGTCCGGTGTCGTCTACGGTTCCAAAGCCGTCGGGGAGCCTCCGCTGATGCACGGTTTCAGCATACGGGAGGCGCTTCGCCGTGCGGCCGGGGCCTTCGGCCCGCAGGGCCATTCAGTGGACTTGGCGAGCCCGGCGACACCCGAGGCCGTGTTCTGGGCGGTGGAGGAGGCCCGGGGCGAGCCGGCTGGCGATGGTGTGCCAGGCTCCGCTGAGGTTCCCGCCACGGCCGCCCTGGACGGAGCCTCGGCTGAGCAGCCGGCGCAAGCCGTCTCGCACTGAAGGACACTGCCGATCATGGAGTGGCTCTCTGCCGTGCAGCGCATGCGTGAGGCTGGTGATGCCGGCGTGCTCGTGACCATCATCTCCAGCCGTGGCCATGCGCCGCGAGCAGCCGGGGCGAAGATGCTTGTCACCGCACTTCGCTCCTGGGACAGCATCGGAGGGGGAAATCTGGAGGCGACTGCCATCGATCGTGCCCGGGAGATGCTCCTGGCGGAGACCACTGAGCCGCAGACGATGGACATGTCACTCAATGAGCACGCCACCACCCGCCACGGCCGGCAATGCTGTGGCGGGCAGGTGACGCTGCTCTTGGAGCCCATCCTGTCTCCGCCACCGATCGCGATCTTCGGACTGGGCCATGTGGGGCGCGAGCTCGCCGGGGTGCTCTCACGGATGAATGTTCGCCTCTACCTGGCCGACAGCCGAGAGGAGTTCGCTGAGGCGTCCTCACTGCCGCAGCTACCTGAGGCCCCCGCCCACGTCAGCTGGCATCACACGCCAGCACCGGAAGCGCTGCTGCGCGAGCTTCCGCAAGGGACCCACGTGGTGATCATGACCCATGACCACGCCGAGGACCTCTTCCTCTGCGAAGCCGCCCTCAATCACGCCGGATTGGCGTCGACGGGGCTCATCGGCTCGGCCGCGAAATGGACACGCTTCCGCAAGCGCTTGCGGGAATCGGGGTACGAAGACTCCGCTATCGACCGCATCACCTGCCCTATCGGGATCCCTGAGATCACGGGGAAATCGCCTGCCGTGATTGCGCTCAGCATCGCCTCATCCCTGGTGCAGGGCATCCCGCAGGAGCTGTTATGAGATGTGCCGCTTCCCGGCGGGCGCGGGATCGCGAGGGTGCCCATGCTGCTCAGCGCCCTACCGTGACCTCACCAGCCTGCCTGTGCGCGTCTTCACCAGCACCCCGAGGCACCGCAGTCTCCGAGCCAGCCCAATCCCCGAGCCACCACAGGAGCGCAGATGACGATCTACCGCGGCACAGTATTCGACACCCCTGAGGTCGAGGGCCATGTGGCCCAGCTGCGTGCTGACCACGATGCGGCACTGGTCGTGCGGGAGGGCGTCATCGTGGACCGGACGGACTTCGGCTCAGCGCGTGAGAGGTACCCCCAGGACGACGTCGTCGACCTGGGCGAGGGCATTCTGCTGCCCGGCCTCATCGACACCCACGTTCATTTCCCGCAGGCCAGGATCATCGGCGGACTCGGCATGCCGCTGCTGCAGTGGCTCGACGAATGCGCGCTTCCCGAGGAAGTCCGGCTCGGCGAGCGCGGCTACGCTCAGGCGGTCGCAGACGACTTCTTGGGCGGGCTGATCTCGGCAGGCACCACGACGGCGCTGGTCTTCGGCTCCCATTTCCCGCAGGCCATGGAGACGCTCTTCGCAGCGGCTGAGAAGTCGGGCCTGCGCATCACCTCCGGGCTCACGGTGAGCGACAGGATCCTCCCCGAGCAGCTGCTGCTGGGACCAGAGGAGGCACTGGCGGAAGGGCGCCGGCTCGCTGAGACCTGGCACGGCCGCGGCAGGCTGCGCTACGCGGTCACCCCGCGCTTCTCGCTCTCCGCCTCAGATGAACTGCTGGCCTCCTGCGCTGAGCTCCTCACCGCTGAATACGCCGATCCCCTCTGGTTCACCACGCATATCAACGAGAACCCTGCTGAGATCGACGAGATAGGCCGCCTCTTCCCGGAGAGCACCGACTATCTGGACACCTATGCGAATCACGGCCTGCTCAGCGAGCGTTCGGTGTTCGCCCATAATGTGCACCCCACACCCAGCGAGCTGCCTCGGCTGGCTGAGGCCGGCTCCGCCGTCGCGCATTGCCCGACGTCGAATGCCGCGCTGGGCAGCGGGCTGTTCCCGTTCCGGGAGCATCGCGAGGCGGGCGTCCAGGTGGCTCTGGGTTCCGATGTGGGGGCCGGCACCGGTTTCAGCCTCCTCAAAGAAGGTCTGCAATGCTATTTCGGGCAGCAGCTGCGAGGCGCCGCCGGCGTCGCGCTGACGCCGGCGGATCTGCTGCGGCTCGCCACGAGCGCAGGCGCGGCAGCTCTGGGTCTGCAGGACCGTGTCGGGGACCTCTCCGTGGGCAAGGAGTTCGACGCCGTCTGGGTGAGCCCCTCCCCCGGCGGCGCTCTCGACGGCGTGCTCCCCTACGCCCGTGATGACGACGATGCCCTGGCCAAGGTCTTTGCCCTCGGCGGGCCCGCCGACATCGCCCGCGTGTGGGTGGGCGGCGACGTCGTCGGGTGATCCGCGCCGGCCGCCTCACCTGCAGAGCAGGCGCACTCCGGCGAGGTAGAGGTGCGCATCGGATGCGACGCCGGCGTCCGGCTGGGGTGCGAGCGCGGCGTTCTGCTCTGTGGCCAGCGCCCCGAGCGCGAAGCGCATCAGCAGCGCGGCGCGCTCATCCGCTTCCTGCGCCGGGAGGCCCGCTGCGTGAAAGGCTTCGATCAGGGAAGGGACCGGCGGTATCGACTGATCCAAGGCATACGCCACGAGCAGCAGGTCTCCGCCGTCACGCAGCGGAAGGGCGAGTGCTCGCAGCGCGAGCATGAGGCCCTCGGCGCCCTCAGCTGTGCGCCGCAGAGGCTGCAGCACGCGGTGTGCCACCCCGATGAGGACGTCCTGCTTGCTGCCCACGTGGTAGTACAGGGCCCCGGGCCGGACCCCGAGCTCGGCTGCGAGCCTGCGCATCGTCACATCCTGCAGGCCGTAGTCGCTGAGCAGCCCGTGAGCTGTGGCCAGGATCTTCTCAGCGCTGAGGCTCATGGAGCTCTCTCCTACAGCCCGTGATCGCGGAACAGTCGCTCATCGGGATCCTCGAGGGACTCCGAGAGGAGCCAGCCGTGATTTCGCAGCTCCTGGATGTTCTGGGTGACGACGGTGTCGCGCGTCTTGGCCACTCCCTCGGCCAGCATATTCACCTGTTCTTTGAACTCCGGCGCGTAGCGCGGCTTGTCCTCATCGGGCAGTGCAAGGAACAGCTCGAGCGTCTTCGGCACGTACTCTGCGGTGAGACGCTGCACCGCATGCTGCTGCTCAGGAGCCTTGTCGAGGAACTCCCAGCGATCGACGATCTCTCGCAGGCCCACGACGATCATTCGCAGCTGGCCTCTCGTGGACGGGGGAAGCTGGCCGGAGCGGCGCTGGATCGTCGTTTCGACGTCGTCCAGAGTGCTGCCCAAGCTCTTCCGGCTCCGGTCCGTGGCCGCTGCCCGATCCCGGGCCTGCGTTCTCCCCAGCAGCACGCCGTAGGTCGAAGCACCGCCTGCGCCGCCGACCACGAGCCCTGCCAGCACGGACCACGGGTCGGGGAACATGATGATGATCATCAGCGCCAGCCCGACCAGGAAGACGAGGGCGGAGGCGCCCCACCGCACTGAACTCTCACGACGCGCACTGCGACGACCATCGTCGTAGGACTCGATCTCGATGGGTTCTTCCTCCGTCCCTGGGACACCGCTGGCCACCTGGCCACTACCTCGATAGCGCCATGAGGTGGCTCTGGCAGCTACCGACCCATTCTACCGCTGACCGATCCCGAAGCGGTGCCACCAGACCCGAAGGACGCAGCTGCTGCTACCCCTCTGCGTCTGCCACCACAGTGCACGGGTGCCGAAAGTCATGGGTGGGGTGATGACCATCAGCACATACGCGCACGGTCCGGCACGCGAAGACTAGGTGGTATGACAGACACAGCGACGCCTCTGGCCATCGATGCGCACCATCTGGTCAAGCGCTATAAGAACAAGACTGCCGTGGACGGCATCAGCGTGCAGATCCCCAGCGGTGAGACCTTCGGCATTCTGGGGTCCAACGGTGCGGGCAAGACGACGACCGTGGAGATGATCGCGGGACTTCGCAAGCCCACTGAAGGCACGGTGCGGATCCTGGGCCTGGATCCGTTCACTGATCGCGCCGAGGTCCGGCAGATCCTTGGGGTGCAACTTCAACAGGCGTACCTTCATGACGCGCTCACCGCGCGTGAGCTGGTCGATCTGTACCGCAGTTTCTACCCCGACCCTCTCGACGCTGAGACTGCTTTGGCGATGGTGGAGCTGCAGGAGAAAGCCAAGACCAGGTTCAGCAATCTCTCCGGGGGCCAGATGCAACGCCTCTCCATCGCTTTGGCGTTGATCGGTCAGCCGCGGGTGGTGATCCTCGATGAGCTCACCACAGGCCTGGATCCCAAGGCCAGACGCCGGGTGTGGGCCACGATCGAATCCCTGCAGGATCAGACAGTGATCCTGATCAGTCACGCCATGGATGAAATCGAGCGGCTCTGCGACCGCGTGGCACTCATCGACGCCGGACGGATCGTCGCCCAGGGCACACCGGATGATCTGAAGGCACAAGCCTCGGCGGCCACGCTGGAGGATGCCTTCGTGGCGCTGACAGGCAAGGAATTCGAATACGAGCAGGAGGAATCCTCATGACGACGACGATCCACGCGCGTCGACCCGGTGCATCGGCGTGGCTGCGGATGATCCAGGCTGAGGCCAAGATGATCATCCGAGACACTGCCGGGGTCATCGTTCCGCTGGGGCTGCCCATCCTGATGCTGGTCATGCAGGCCATGATGTCTGACGACCTCTTCCTCGAAATCGCTCCCGGAGTCACGGTGATGGACTACTACGCGCTGCCAGTAGTTCTGGCAATGGTCGTCACGATGGTCGGGGTGATGAACTTCCCCAGCTTCCTGGCGACGTACCGTCAGACGAAGGTTCTGCGTCGACTGGCCGTCACCCCCGCCTCTCCCGCCATGGTTCTCGTGGCTCAGGTGGTGGTCAGCCTGATCCAGGTCTTCCTGGGTCTGGCTATCGCCTTCGGGGTAGCGATAATCTTCTTCGACGCCAATCTTCCCTCGCACATCCTGATGGCTATCCTTGTTCTGCTGGCGTGCTGTGCCGCCATGTACGCCGTGGGAATGATGGTGGCCTCCCTGGCTCCTACGCCGAACGCCTCAGTGGCCATCGGCCTGGTCGCGTTCTTCGGGATGGCGGCGCTGGGCGGGATGTTCGGCCCCATGGAGAACCTTCCCGGGACCCTGGCGGATATCGGCGCTTGGCTGCCCTTCGGTGCCACCGTCGAAGCCTTCCAGGCCACCTGGCTAGGAGAGACGGTGCCGTGGCAGAACTGGGTCAGTTTCGCGGCCAGTACTGGGATCGGTCTCACCGTCACCGCCGCCCTGTTCCGGTGGGAGTGATGCTTCGCGACTGTGGGCGCGTGTGGGAGCCGCTCTCGTGTCCGCCCGAGGCTCGGCCGATGGCGGCATTGATACTGTAATGATTGCCGCACCGGGAAGGACGCTCGAGATGACCCGCAGGGTTCTCATGGTGGGTGCCACCGGCATGCTGCGCCCAGCGGTACATGCCCTGACCCACCGCGGTCACAGCGTCACAGCGGTATCGCGACAACCCGGTCGTGCCACACCCCCAAGCACCATACCCGGAGAGTTCACCGCAGTATCCGCTGATTGGCGTGACCCCGAATCACTGACCGACGCCGTCGCAGACGCAGCACACGGGCACCTATTCCCCACCGCAGTGGTGTGGGTGCATTCCCCCTATCGGGTCGCGGTGATGCGCGGACTAGCCCGACTGCTGACCGCCGACGCCGTGGTCGTGCAAGTCTGGGGCAGCGCCAGCCACGACCCCCGAGACGTCCTCGACTCCCAGGGCGTGGATCTCCCTGGGAGAACGATGTGCCACGTCATGCTCGGATACGTGAGGCTCGCAGGCATATCCCGATGGCTGTCCAGCGCGGAAATCTCTGACGGCGTGGTGCACGCACTGGACGCCGCGGAGCCGGTCCACGTGGTGGGGCGTATCGACCCGTGGCAGCAACGTCCCTGAGCTCACGGAGTGACTCCCCTCTGGGGTTCGCCCTCTGTGACATTCAGCCACCGCATTCACGACGAATCGGGAATGCCTGCGGACGCAGTCCAGCATAGAA
>DXGD01000204.1 GCA_019114115.1 Candidatus Nesterenkonia stercoripullorum | reverse complement strand
GATCGAGGAGATGATCGAGGCCGGGCTGGCCGGAGTGGAAGTCTGGCACCGGGACAATCCTGCCGAGGGCCGGGCCCTGCTCAGCGACATCGCAGGGCATCACGGACTGCTGCGCACCGGCTCTTCCGACTATCACGGGACGGGCAAGCCCAACGTGCTGGGCGAGAACGTCACCTCTGCGGACACTGTCGCGCGCATCATCGACCAGGCCAGCGGGACTCCTGCAATACACTGGCCATCATGAATGATCAGACCAGCGGCGTCCTCCCAGCCGAGAGCAGCCGGTCGGGCGAGCCGGGCGGCGGTCCCGCCGCGGCCCGGTCGAAGCGGCTGCCCCGGGAGCAGCGCCGTCGCCAGCTGCTCGGGTGCGCGCTGAAAGTCTTCGTGGCCCACGGGTACCACGGTGCCTCGATGGACGATATCGCCGACGCCGCGCAGGTCTCCAAGCCAGTGCTCTACCAGCACTTCCCGGGGAAGCACGAGCTGTTCATCGACCTCCTCGACACTCATCTTGGCCAGCTTCAAGCCGAGCTCACCCACGCCCTGGCCTCGCACACGGACAACAAGGAGCGCGTCTCGGCCACGATGGCAGCGTTCTACGAGTTCGTCTCCCGGGAGGACGAGGCATACCGGCTGATCTTCGCCTCCGGCATGGAGAACGACGACGCCGTCGGCGACCGCCTGGAACGATTCCACGACGTCCTGGCCGGGGCGATCGGAGAGGTCATCGCCGACGACACCGGCCAGCCCATGGCTGCCTCGACGATGCTCGGCCACGGCCTGATCGGAATGGTCCTCTCCGCCGCGAGGCACTGGAGCCGCCTGTCCGAACGTCCTGACCTGACGACGTCGTCCCAGCTCATCTCGCGGCTGGCATGGCGGGGGATTTCCGGGTTCCCGATGGAGTCCGAAGGCTGAGCGTGCGCGCGAGTTCGCCCGCCCCACGTCTGGGCTGCGATGATGGTCTCGTCCTCCCGTAGCGATATTCCTGCGTCCCAGATGCCGAGAATTCAGGTGTAGTAGGTATCATCAGTACGGGAAAATCTACGTATCCGTCCGTGACCGCCCACGTAGGTCGCGTCCGGACATCAGCGACGAGGAGTGGCATGGAAGTACGTATCGGCGTTCAGAATGTAACCCGCGAGATCGTCATCGAGTCCGAGGCCAAGCCGGAGGACATCGAGAAGTCAGTCGCAGAGGCGGTCGAGAAGAACCAGGCCCTGCTCTCCCTCCAGGATCGTCGTGGAAAATCCATCCTGGTCCCCGTGGCCACTATCGGCTACGTGGAGATCGGCTCCGACACCAAACAGGCCGTGGGCTTCGCTGCCCCGGCTGCCGAATGAAAGAATCTATGACAGACCAGACCACTGAGTCTCCCGCTGCGAGCACTGCAGCGACCCCGGAAGCACCGGTTGTCACGTTCGCCGACTTCAACGTGCGCTCCGAGATCATCGACGCGCTCTCGGCCAAGGGGATCACCACTCCATTTCCCATCCAGGCAGAGACCCTGCCCATCGCTCTGGGCGGGTACGACATCATTGGGCAGGCCAAGACGGGGACGGGCAAGACCCTGGGATTCGGCATACCTGCCATCCAGCGCGTCATCTCCCCAGAGGACGAGGGGTTCTCGAAACTGCCCGTGCCGGGTGCGCCGCAGGCGCTCATCGTGGCGCCCACTCGAGAACTGGCCGTCCAGGTGGCCCAGGACCTGCGGGTGGCCGGCGCTCGTCGAGGCGTGCGGATCGCCACCATCTATGGTGGGCGCGCCTATGAGCCGCAGATCGAAGAGCTTGACCGCGGCGTCGAGATCGTCGTGGGCACCCCCGGCCGCCTCATCGACCTGCACCGGCAGCGCTACCTGAAGCTGACCAACGTCGGCATCGTGGTGCTCGATGAGGCCGATGAGATGCTCGACCTCGGGTTCCTGCCCGATGTGGAGACACTGCTGGCGGCTGTTCCCGAGGTTCGGCAGACGATGCTCTTCTCGGCGACGATGCCCGGCCCCGTGGTCAATATGGCACGACGCTATATGACCAAGCCGACGCATATCCGCGCCGCCGACCCGGCTGACGAGGGCATCACCAAGAAGGACATCCGCCAGGTCATCTACCGGGCTCACCACCTGGACAAGGATGAGGTCATCGCCCGCATCCTGCAGGCTGAAGGCCGCGGCAGGACGATCGTCTTCACCAAGACGAAGCGCCAGGCGGACAAGCTCTCCTCGGAGCTGATTTCCCGTGGGTTCGCCGCCGGCGCGATCCATGGTGACCTTGGCCAGGGGGCCCGTGAGCAGGCGCTGCGCGCCTTCCGCAACTTCAAGATCGACGTGCTGGTCGCCACCGACGTCGCCGCCCGCGGCATCGACGTCGAAGACGTCACCCATGTCATCAATCTGACCGCCCCCGACGATGAGAAGACCTATCTCCACCGCATCGGCCGGACCGGTCGTGCGGGTCAGAAGGGCACTGCGGTGACCTTCGTCGACTGGGAAGATGTCCACCGCTGGAAGCTGATCAACAAGATCCTCGGCCTGGGCATCCCGGAGCCTGTCGAAACGTACTCGTCCTCGCCGCATCTGTTCGAGGATCTGG
>DXGD01000203.1 GCA_019114115.1 Candidatus Nesterenkonia stercoripullorum | reverse complement strand
GATGTTGCCGATCATCTTCGCCGTCGCCCGGCGTATTGGCGGAAACAACCTGCTGCTCTATGGGTTCAGCGGTGCCGCTGCATTCTCAGCCATGCACATCTTCGTGCCGCCTCACCCAGGCCCTGTAGCAGCTGCCGAGTTCTTCGAAGCAAGCCTCGGACTCGTTCTGCTTGTCGGGGTCCTCGTCGTCTTCCCGCTGTGGTACTTCACCGGATACCTCTGGGCGAGGTTCGTGAACTCGCGCTTCCCGATGATCGTGCCCAGCTTCTTCGGTTCCCCAGACGAGGACCAGCCCAAGAATCCGCCGACATTCGGTGTCGTGGTGTCTATCCTCTTGCTGCCGATCGTCCTGATCCTCTTCAATACAGGCCTCGATGCGCTGACCACGGCCGGGGCTGTGGAGGGCGGCGCCACGTGGGTCCAGTGGCTGTCCCTTCTGGGAACGGCGCCCGTGGCGCTGCTCCTCTCGGCCCTCGTGGCGATCGTCGTGCTCGGCACGTTCCGGGGGGAGAAGGGAAGTGCCCTCGACAAGCTCGTTGACGGTACATTCGGCCCGGTGGCCTCGGTCATCCTCATCACCGGCGCCGGCGGCATGTTCGGCGGAGTCCTGCGAGCATCGGGGATCGGCGACGCCCTGTCCGACTCCCTCGCGGATCTCGGCCTGCCCGTGATCTTCGCCGCCTACCTCATCGCTGCCCTGCTGCGCGTTGCTCAGGGGTCCGCCACAGTTGCGCTCGTCACCGCTGCTGGCCTGATGGCTCCGGCGGTCCTCGCAGGGGAATTCACCGATATGCAGATCGCCTGCATCACTCTTGCTGCGGCAGCTGGTTCGGTATTCGCGAGTCACGTCAATGACTCCGGGTTCTGGCTGGTCGGCAAGCTCATGGACATGGACGTGAAGACCACACTGAAGACGTGGACCGTGCAGCAGACCATGCTCTCGGTCGTCGGCTTCGCCCTGGTCCTGGCGATCTACGGAGTGTCTTCGGCGATCGGGGTCTGAGCACCTCGTGATGAGCTCAGGTCGACGTCCCGCCGTCGAGGACCATCCCTGCCGGATGGGTTTCCCTTCGGGGAGGGTCTTGCCGGTTGTGGCCGGCAAGACCCGGGCGATCACTGCTCTTCGCGAACCCAGAATTCCTCCATCAGGACCTCTGGGATCGCCGTGTTGTCGAGGTAGTCGCCGCGGACAGGGTCGGTTCCAGAGATCTTCTCCGTGAGGGCGTCCGATCCGGCTCCGCGATAGAAGACCGGAACCAGCGCGTTGGTGTGATCCTCGGATGACCAGCTGACTTCTGGTGTTTCGTCCGGTTCACCGGTCATCGGGGAGTGGTCCGGGTCATCGTCAGGGCCGCCGAGGTAGCCTGTCTCGTGGTCAGCGGTCACGATGACCAGGGTCTCCTCCCACGATGAGTTCTCTTCGACCCATTGGGTGACGGTGTCCACTGCCTCGTTGAAGTCCAGCACCTCTTCGACGTCCCTGGCAGTGTCGTTTCCGTGACCGGCCCAATCGATCGCGCCGCCTTCGATCATGAGATGGAAGCCGTCATCGTTCTGACTGAGCGTGTTGAGCGCGCCCTGGGACATCGTGCTCAGGTCGATGAGGTCGTTCATCTCGTCACCGCCGACCTCGTCCGAGGATCCGTCTCGTTCGTACTGCAGAGTGGATCCGGCCTGCGCGAGGCCGAAGACGCGCTCCGCCGTCGACTGTCCGGTCGCGAGGTCTTCGAAGTCAGTATTGTCCTCGATGAAGTCGAAATCGGTCTCGCCGGAACTGACTCGGTCGTAGTCCTCTTCGGAAAGGTATTCGTAGTCGGGCGTGTCCAGGTGTTCGGCGTCGTCGTCGTATTCGGGGTGGCCGGCGCCCATGATGACGTCGAGGTCGCCGTCGATCATCTCGGTGGCCATGCCCGTGTAGTCGTCGCGATCAGCATTGTGCGCTGCCCACGCCGCCGGAGTCGCGTGATTGAACGGGACTGTGGTCACCACCCCGGCGGACCGGCCGGTGTCGATGGCCCGTTCGGAGAGGTTCTCCAGGGGCTCTCCGGAGGAGTCGACGCCGATCTTGCCGTTCTCGGTCTTGGTGCCCGTGGCCATCGCCGTTCCCGCGGCCGCGGAGTCAGTGAAGCCCTCATTGACGTATTCCCTGTCTGACCAGGCTTCTTCGCCGTCGTAGCTGCCACCCTCGGGGTAGGTGCTCATGGCCACAGAATCCCATTCCTCATATCCCTGCACGGGCTCAGCCGGGAGCTCTTCCAAGGTGTCGGGGTCGGCTTCACCCTCGACCTGGTACTTCGTCTGTCCCGACTCATAGAGATTGGTGGCTGCCACGTGGTTGTAGCCCATGCCGTCCCCGATCATATAGATCACGTTCTTCGGGGCATCGGAGGATCCCTCCGCGGAGGGGGCTCCAGCCTCAGCTGACTGCGCAGCGAGGCAACCGGTCAGCAGCAGGGCCATACTGGCTGCGGCGATGCTCGTCAGCGCAGCGCTGGTGGCGGAGCCGGATGCAGCGGGGGTCTGCTGGGAACGATCGGACACAGTATCTCCTGGCACGTGATCTCCTGACACGTTGAATAATCTTCAGTCACAGGGAGTGCGGATGATTCTGCGAGCGTCTTCGTCCCGCCCCTCCCGGGTTCGAGACTAGGGGCGGGGTGTAGCCGAGGAATGAGCGCGGGGTGAACCACGCATGAACCTCCCGACCGGGGTTTCGACCCTGCCTTGATGTGGGCCCTGACATGGTCGTCCGCGATAGGAACGGCGAAGCGGTATTCTAGATTCTCATGAGTTCCCACTCCCCGGATACCCCTGCCGCGCGCGACGCCGTCCACCCGGCCTCACGCCGCGCCGTCGCTTTCGCTTCTTCCGGGGGCCGGTTCTATGCCGTGCTCATGGCAGTGTTCGTGGCGATCTTCTTGATCTCCAACATCTCCGCGACCAAGCTCATCGCGGTGGGCCCGCTGGTGATGGATGGGGGTGCGATCCTCTTCCCGATGGCCTATGTGATGGGCGGGATCCTGAGCGAAGTGTACGGATTCGCGGCGGCCCGCCGGGCGATCCTGGTCGGTTTCGCCGTGCAGGTCCTGGCCACGCTGGTCTTCACGCTCGTGATGCTCGCTCCGCCTGGGCCCGGCTACGCAGCGCAGGCGGCGTTCGAGGCCGTCCTGGGCTTCTATCCGAGGATCGTGCTGGCCAGCCTCGCCGGATACTTGGTGGGCCAGCTGCTGAACTCCTTCATCATCGTGTGGATCAAGAAGCGGGTGGGGGAGCATCACCTGTGGGCCCGATTCGCCGGATCGACTGTCGTGGGGCAGTTCATCGACACGGTGATCTTCTGTACGGTGGCCTTCGCCGGGGTGATCTCCGGTGGGGACTTCCTGAACTACGTCATCACCGGCTTCGTCTACAAGTGCCTCGTCGAGTTCCTGCTGCTACCGGTGACCTACGCCGTGGTGGGATGGCTCAAGCGTCACGAGCCGTCGTATCGCCGGCCCGAGGACGGGCCGTCGGAGGGCACGCTGCCCGAGGGCGGCTCCTCGCAGGGTCGCAGCTCCCAGGCCGCGGACGCCGAGACGGCAGGTCAAGACACTGACGTCTCGGAATCGGACTCCTCAGTGTGACGCTGCGCGTCCGCCAGTTCGGTAGCGGCCCAGCGTGTCGCGCCTGAACTCATCGAATCGGTCCTGCAGAATGCTGTCGCGGATATCGTCGACCAGCCCCACCGTGTAGTGCTCGTTATGAATCGTGCACAGCGTGGAGAACAGCATCTCCTTGGCCTTGTAGAGGTGGTGGAGATAGGCCAGCGAGTAGTTCGAGCAGGTGTAGCAGGTGCAGTCCGGGTCGATGGGCCCGAAGTCGCGCTTGAAGCGCGCCTGGGGGATATTGAAGTACCCGTCCGGTGTGTAGACGCGGCCATTGCGGGCCACCCGTGACGGTGAGACGCAGTCGAAGGTGTCCGCCCCGTTCTCGATCGCGGTGAAGAAGTCCTCCGGCTCCGAGATGCCCAGCAGGTGGCGTGGCCGATCCTCCGGAAGTTCCTCACTCACCCAGCCCACGATGATGCCGAGATTCTCCTTCTCCAGCGCGCCGCCGATCCCGAAGCCGTCGAAGCGCTGCCCGTCGACCTCCATCGCGCCGAGGTCGCGGGCCGCCTTGCGACGAAGATCCTCATACTGGGCTCCCTGCAGGACGCCGAAAAGCGCCTGGTAGGGCCTGTGCGAACGCTCAGAGGTCAGCTCACGATGCGCTGCCAGGCAGCGCTGCGCCCAGAGGCGGGTGCGCTCCAGCGACTCCTCCTGGTAGCCCCGCGTGTTGAACAGCGTGGTCAGCTCATCGAAGGCGAACATGATGTCCGCCCCGATCTGGTGCTGAACGCGCATCGAGACTTCCGGGGTGAAGCGGTGCGTCGAGCCGTCGATATGCGAGGTGAAGTAGACGCCGTCGTCGTCGACGCGCGCCAGGCGCTCCTTGTCGGGGGCTACGGCGTCGTCATCGGCGACTCGGGAGGAGTCCATGGTGATGACCTTCTTGAAGCCTGAGCCTAGGCTCATGACCTGGAACCCGCCGGAGTCGGTGAACGTCGGCCCAGGCCAGTTCATGAACGTCCCCAGCCCGCCAGCTGCGTCGAGCACATCGGGGCCAGGCTGAAGGTGGAGGTGATAGGCGTTGGCGAGCAGGGCCTGCGCGCCGACTTCTGTCATCTGCTCCGGCCTCACGGCCTTCACGGTGGCTTTAGTGGCGACGGGGATGAAAGCTGGCGTCTGGATCGTGCCGTGAGGCGTGCTGATGATGCCAGCTCTGCCCTGGCGTGGTGCGTTGTCCGCCCCGGTGCCGGTGGCCCCGGCGAGCCGGGCCTCGATGCGGAAGCCGAAATCCTGAGGTCCCGGAGCTGATGCGCCGGAGGGGGCAGGCGCGCCCTCGGGCGGTGCCGGGTTGCCGGCAGCGGAGTCGGCATGGGCGATCGGGTCGGGACGAAGGAACTCAGCAGTCACCAGGACAGTTTAGGCGAGATGAGCACGATCCAACGCTTCGCGGCCTGTGGGGCAGCGTGGCGGGTGGCGGTACCGCATTCACTCTCTCTGCTCCCCGCGCAGCACCGCCTGACCACCAGCAACCTCCCAGGTCAAGAGCCGTAGGATGTGGCCATGAACATTGCCGACTGGGCCGTTTCCGTGATGGAAGCCCTCGGAAGCATCGGCGCGGGGCTGCTTGTCCTTTTGGAGAACCTCTTCCCGCCCATCCCCTCCGAGGTAATCCTGCCGCTGGCAGGTTTCGCGGCCAGCCGCGGTGACCTCAACGTGGCTGCTGCGGTCGCAGCGACGACGGCGGGCTCCGTGATCGGGGCTCTGCTCCTCTACGGAATCGGTGCGACTGTGGGGCTGGAACGCGTGCGGCGGGTCGCCGACAAGCTCCCGCTGATCAACCTCGAAGACGTTGACAAGACGGTGGCGTGGTTCGATCGACACGGTGGAAAAGCGGTCTTCTTCGGCCGCATGATCCCGATCTTCCGCAGCCTGATCTCACTGCCGGCCGGAGTCGATCGGATGCCGGTGGCGAAGTTCACCGCGCTGACTGCTGCCGGCAGCGCCATCTGGAACGCGATCTTCGTGTTCTCCGGATACTTCCTGGGGGAGAACTGGCATGCCGTGGAGCAGTACGTCGGGGTGTTCCAGTGGATCGTCATCGCCGTCGTCCTCATATTCGTGCTGTGGTGGGTCATTCGCAGGGTCCGCCGGATCGGCCGTGCCTAGACTGGGCAGGTGTCCTTCGCCGAACGAGCAGCCCAGAGTGTGAGCAAGTACTGGCCCGGCTGTGTGATCGCTTTGGTCACGGCCGTCGTAGCAGATCGGGTCGCCGGATCCGTGCCGGGACTCTCCGGCCTGCTGCTGGCATTGGCAGCGGGGATCGTGCTGCGCGTGGCCGGGTGGGTTCCCTGGTGGGCTGAGCGAGGCCTGGACTGGTGTTCCCGCACGCCCTTGCTCGCCGGTGTCGCACTGCTAGGACTGCACTTCGTCGTCGATGATGTTCGGGCCTACGGCTGGCCGCTTCTGGGAGCGACGGCGCTGGCAGCCTATGCAGCCTGCGGTATCGGGATGCTGGCCGGGCGGATGGTGCAGGTCAAGGCGCCGACGTCGCTCCACCTGGCAGTCAGCGGTGCAGGTGGAGCGGACATGGGCGGCACGCCAACCGGGGGAGAAGGCCCGAACGGTGTGCTAAGCCATGGTCGATTTGGCCTCGTGGCATCAGGTGCGATCGGTGTGCTGATATTCATCGGCCTGGCTCAGATGACGCAGGGCGCAGGCTGGCTTGCCGACGCCGCGCAGCCCGCCGGGGCAACGGACCAGCTGGTGATGTGGGCTGGTCTGGGCCTCCCGCACTCTGCGCTCGCAGTGGCTGCCCTCGAGGCCACAGCTCACATCAGCACTGGCGAGGCGATGGGCTTCGCCGCGCTGGCCACGGCCGCCGCACTGGTGATGGCGCGAGCGGTGATGCTCGCGCCGCTTCGCTGGTTCCCCCGTCGGGGCACCGAGCAGGCGAACCAGGAGCTGATGCGACCGCTCCTGCGCTCCTGGTACATCCCTGCCTTCGCAGTCCTCGCGGTGTACCGGGCATCGGCCGGGATCAGCCCGGGCCTGGAAGAGACGACGACGGCGATCATCACCATGCTGCTCAGCATCGGGCTCGTCGCCTGGGGCAGTTCACTGCGATTGCCTGCCGCCTGGCGAGGCGCGTGGCGGGAGACGACGGTGGCGATGATCGTCGTCGTCTGCGCTGTATGCGTCGGTGGCGCCGCAGTGTGGCTCATCACCTGATTCGCCGTCGCCGGGGATGCGCAGGGGCTCGGCAGAACAGGAGGGTGGCAGAATGGGGGCATGACCGTTATCAAGATCAATGCCATTACAGTGCCCGAGGATTCCGGCAGCGAGCTGGGCAAGCGTTTCGCCGCGCGGCAGAGCTCGATGGAGGGCACGCCGGGGTTCGAGGGCTTCGAACTCTTCGAGCCTACCGATGGGCGTACGCAGTGGCTCGTGGTGACGCGGTGGGAGAGTGAAGAGGCCTTCCAGCAGTGGACCGATTCGCAGGACTTCAAGAAGGCCCACGGAAGCTCCTCAGGCTCTGGTCAGGGGCACGCTTCTGAGGAAGCATCGGACGGCGCCGCAGACCGTGATGCTGCTGGACCACAGGGCAGTGACCATGACCGGCAGTCCGCGGAAGAATCACCGCGCAAGCCGGTCGGAGTCTCTGCTGAACTGTGGAGTTATCGTGTTTCTGTCACCGGCTAGGTAATCCGGGTGGGTTGCTGGTAATCTTGACCGGTCAGATCGGCTCGCTTGAAGAGCCTTTCGCCTCCGTAGCTCAGGGGATAGAGCGTCGGTTTCCGGTACCGAAGGCCGCAGGTTCGATTCCTGCCGGGGGCACTTTTTGTGTAAACACCCTGCATCCCGGTCAGCACAAGGGATGCAGGGTGTTTTTTCGTGCCCGTTTCTCCGCCTGATGCGGTCCTGTTTGAGCGTGGTGGAGACTCTAGTACCACCTTTGTGTGGGTGTAGTCACGAGTTGTCAGGCCCGGTACAGCTAGTGGGGAGTCGTCTCAGCGCTTCCGCTCATCGCATTCTCCTGTTCTAGCGTGGCACTTAGTACAACTCATCGTCGACGGGCTGGGCGGGCGCGTCGGGGTTGTCAGGGTCAACGGGGCCGTACATCTCTTCCTTCATCTGACCGTACTCTTCCCAGTACGCTTCTTCGTCCGCCTCGGTCCACTCATCAATATCGGGTCCGTGGTATTCCTCCGGTTCGCTATATTCACCGCCCCGGTCATCCATTCCGGAGTGCTTCTCGAACGAGACGCTGAGTGGTTGGCAGTCCAGGCCATCAGGGCTTAGATTGCGCTCGCCGATAGGGCACTCGTTACCCACGGCCGCCTCTTCTGCTTCAGCGCGGCTCACATAGCCTCCATCCGATTCCCAATCTTGCCAGTCGCCGTCGGGCTCAGGGGTGGAGTCACTGGGCGGAGCGCTGTCAACGGGCGAATCAGGCAGGGCAGGCTGTGCGACCTCCTGAACCTCTCCGTCAGCAGTAGGTACTGTTACCTCAACGCTTGATAGTGAGGCCGCTGCGGTAGTCAGTATCCCGTCAACCCAGGAAGGTAGCTGACCGTCGTCAACTGCGGAGACTGATTGGGCTGCCTCGGTTGCATCATCTACGACAGCTTCGGGCGCACTAGTACTGCAGCCGG
>DXGD01000202.1 GCA_019114115.1 Candidatus Nesterenkonia stercoripullorum | reverse complement strand
GATGTGCCTGCTGCGGACGCCGAGGAGTGGCAAGACCTTGGGATCCTGCAGCGCCGGGGTGTGCGCGGCTGGTTCCGTCGTCATCCGGGGTGGATGACCGCTGTCGTGGTGGCCACGTATGCGATCGCCGCGCTGCCGTGGTTGCCGGTGGCGTTCGCGGATATGGGGTATCCGGCGTGGTACCTCGTCGTGGCGCAGACGCTCATTGCGGTGGCGCTGTGCTTCCGCGGCCGCTGGCCGGTTGTGCTCACCTTGGCCATCACGGTGCTCGAGGCCTGCGCCCTGGTGGTCTACCCCTGGCATAGTGTGCAGCTGCTGGGCCTGTGCTTCGCGCTGTACAGTCTGGGGCGGGCCCGCGGGCCCCGCATCGCTCTGCCGCTCGCGCTGCTCACCTCCAGCACTGCCTACACCCGCTTCATCTGGCTCGACCAATGGAATCAGCACTACGGGTCGTCACAGATGTGGGAGATCGCTCCCGATATTGGTCCGGCTGTTCTGGCCGCGGTCGTCGCAGTGACCATGGTCTTCTTCGCGGTGATCTCGGCCGGAGTCGGGTGCTCCGTGCGCAGCAGTCGTCAGCACGAAGCGGAGATCCTCGAGTGGGCCCGGAAGACCCGCGAGCTCGCCCAGGTGGCCGAGCGCAATCGGATCGCCCGGGAGATGCACGACGTCGTCGCCCATTCGCTCTCGGTGATGATCTCGCTGGCCGACGGCGCCCGTATCGTCGCCTCGAAGGATGCGGCCAGGGCCGAGGCGGTGCTGAAGGACCTCTCCGCCACAGGGCGCACCGCCCTGGCTGACATGCGCCGCGTCATCGGAGTGCTCAGGCAGGGGGACGGAATCGACGAGGCGCAGCGCCCGCTGCGGCAGAGCCTGGACGAGCTCTATGACGGCTTCCGCCAAGCTGGCCTCCCGTTGATCGTGACGACGACGGGGCCACCCCTGCCGGACGACCCCGCCTTCGGCCTCACTGTCCACCGCATCGTGCAGGAGTCGCTGACCAATGTGCTGCGCTACGGCAGGCAGGTGACTGAGGTCGAGGTGCGGATCGAACACCGGCAGGGCGTAAGTGTCACTGAGCAGGAGGAATTCCGCGAACAGGGGCTCGATGCCGCAGCCCAGCGCGCTTTGGGATTCAGCGCGGAGGGCCAAGTGGTCCTGACGATCAGTGATAATGGCAGCTACGCTGGTGAGGATGAGCGCAGGCCCTCTGTCGGTGCAGGCCAGGGAATCCGCGGAATGGCTGAGCGGGCAGCCTTCTACGGTGGGTCCGTATACGCCGGAGCCGAGCACGGAGGAGGCTGGACGGTCCGGGCCGTGCTCGTGCCGCCAGCACCATCGCAGCCTCATGCCGCCGCAGACTGAGCCTCAGCCCGACCTCTTCCAGCCAGACCTCTTCCAGCCGAACCTCTTCCAGCCGAACCTCTTCCAGACAGGACGCTTGCCATGACAGTCGAATCCGAACATGCTCTTGAGGCCCAGGGCCCAGTGCGGGTCATGCTCGTCGACGATCAGCACCTGCTGCGGATGGGCTTCCGGCTGATCCTGGAGGGCGAAGAGGACTTCGACGTCGTCGGTGAGGCTGCCGACGGCGCGGAGGCGCTGGGCATGCTGGAGTCCCTGGGAGACTCCAGGCCCGACGTCGTGCTGATGGATGTTCGCATGCCGAGGTTGGACGGGATCGAGGCGACCCGCCGGGTGGTGCAGAGTTATCCGGACATCCGGATCATCATCCTCACCACGTTCGATGTGGATGAATACGCCTTTTCCGCGCTGCAGGCCGGAGCCAGCGCATTCCTGCTCAAAGATGCCGCACCCGAGGAACTGGTGCAGGCGGTACGGGTCGTGGCGGAGGGCGACGCCGTCGTCGCTCCCCGGGTGACGCAGCGCCTGCTCGAGGTGTATCTGCGCAAAGGCGGCCAGCTGCCGGAGGCCCTGACGGGAAAGACGCCCCCAGCACAGCGCGATGGCGCAGGCTCAGCAGAGGCGGCTGGCGGCGCTGCGGGGGCGTCCCAGCGCGGGCCGCTCGTCCCGGAGGCTCTGCCCTCCGGGGAGTCCGTGGCTGCAGCGCTCGACGACGGCGTCGTCCGTGAAGCGCTGACCTCCCGGGAAACCGAAGTGCTGCTCGCCGTGGCCGAAGGTCTCTCCAATGCGGAGATCGCCGCGAAGTTCTTCCTCTCCGAGGCCACTGTCAAGACGCATGTCCGGCGCATCCTGACGAAGCTCCACCTGCGCGATCGCGTCCAAGCGGTGGTCTACGCGTTCCAGACCGGGCTCGTCGCGCCAGCTTCCTGAGGCCGTGGAGTCGTGGGCCCGACGGACCCCGACGCCGGCGGGCCCTGTTGCCGGCGAATCCCTCCCCGGCAACGATCCTCACTAGGATGGAGCGTATGGCTGACTCCACTGACCACTCGCCCGCTGGCCCTGACCTCACCGCTGGGGACCCCTTCTCAGCTGACTCGCTGACCGCGGACCTGGGCCGCTTCGTGCAGGCAGCGCCGTCCTCCTATCACGCGGCCGCAGAAGTGGCGCAGCGGCTGGTTCACGCCGGATTCACCATGCTGGGCGAGCATCAGCAGTGGCCCCCTGAGCCGGGGCGCTACGTCGTCGTCCGTGATGGCGCGGTGATCGCCTGGGTGCTTCCCGAAGCGGCCACCCCGACGACAGGGCTGCGCATTCTCGGTGCCCACACGGATTCCCCGGGATTCAAGCTGAAACCCCGCCCCACAGTGCTCTCCCACGGCTGGGTCCAGGCCGGGGTGGAGATCTACGGCGGGCCGCTGCTGAACTCCTGGCTCGACCGCGAGCTGTGCCTGGCCGGCAGGGTCGTGACCCGGGACGGTGCTACCCACCTCGTCTCCACCGGCCCGATGGCCCGCATCCCGCAGCTTGCTATCCACCTGGATCGCCAGGTCAATGACCGTCTCACCCTCGACAAGCAGGCGCACACGGCCCCCGTCCTCGGACTCGCCGGCAGCTCCGAGGCTGCCGAGAACGCGGATGTGCTGGCAGCGCTCGCGCGGACCGCGGACATCACGGCAGCCGATATCGACGGGTACGACATCGTGTTCGCCGATACTGCGCCGCCGGCGCGATTCGGCATGGAGGAGGAGTTCTTCGCCTCAGGGCGCCTCGATAACCTCTCCTCCGTCCATGCAGGCCTGACGGCCTTGGAGCGGCTGGCCGCAGCGGAAGCCGGCGATTCTGATCCGGTCATCCCGGTGCTCGCCGCTTTCGACCACGAAGAGCTCGGCTCAGCCACGCGCTCCGGCGCTGCCGGACCGTTTCTGGAGGAAGTCCTGGACCGCCTCTACGAAGGACTTGGTGCCACCAGGGCCGAACGCGCCCAGGCGTTCGCCTCGTCCTGGCACCTTTCCGCCGACGCCGGTCACGCCGTGCACCCGAACTACCCCCAGCGGCACGACCCGGCGAACCGGCCGGCCCTCAACGCCGGGCCGCTGCTGAAGATCAACGCCAACCAGCGGTACTCCACAGACGCCCCGGGCGCAGCGATGTGGGCCTCCACCTGCCGTGCGGCCGGCGTGCCCACCCAGGAGTTCGTCTCGCAGAACGAGATCCCCTGCGGGTCGACCATCGGGCCGATCACGGCCACCCGGCTCGGGATCCGCACTGTCGACGTCGGCATCCCGCTGCTGTCGATGCACTCCGCCCGGGAGATGTGCGGGGTCGAGGACGTCGGCGCGCTGCATCGCGCGGTCACCACGTTCTTCACCGCTGCCCCGCACCACTGAGCGGGTTGCCGAGCGGACTGCTGAGCAAGCCGGGCAGCAGGCCACTGACTAGGGCTGCGAAGAGTCGGTTCGTCATGACGGGCATAAGCCGGTATCATGTTTGGGTTGCCCGGGGCACGGATTCGCCGTGCACGCACATTCTCGCGGTCAGCAGCCCGATGCAGTGCATCGTGGATGCTGAGCTGACCGCCGATGTTCCGGGCGCAGATGCACACGAACCTCCTGTTACGGAAAGACCGTGACCGCGAGACCGAAGGAGGTGGGTTCACACATGCGTCACTATGAACTGATGGTGCTCGTCGACCCCGAGGTTGATGAGCGCACAGTGGAGCCGACTCTCGGCAAGTACATGGAGATCGTCAAGCGCGACGGCGGCTCCGTGGACGAGATCGACGTCTGGGGACGTCGTCGTCTGGCTTACGAGATCAAGAAGAAGAACGAGGCTATCTACGCCGTCGTCGACTTCCACTCCACGCCTGACTCGGCTGCTGAGCTGGACCGGCTCCTGCGGCTGAACGAGACGATCATGCGCACCAAGATCATCCGTCCCGAGGAACAGCGCATCTCCTGATCGCTGATTTCGGGCACCCCATCTGTTAGGCAGTATCTAGGAGCACATCCATGGCCGGCGAGACCATCATCACCGTTGTGGGCAACCTGACGGCAGACCCAGAGCTCCGCTTCACGCCTTCGGGCGCGGCGGTCTCGAACTTCGTCATCGCGTCCACGCCACGGTTCTTCGAGCGGCAGTCCAATGAGTGGAAGGACGGGGAGACCCTCTTCGTCCGCTGCTCGCTGTGGCGCGAAGCTGCGGAGAACGCCGCGGAGTCCCTTACCAAAGGCATGCGCGTCATCGCCCAGGGCCGGTTGAAAGCACGCTCCTTCGAAACGAAGGAAGGCGAACGCCGGACCTCCTGGGAGCTCGACGTCGATGAGATCGGCCCATCGCTGCGCTTCGCCACTGCGAGCGTGCAGCGTCAAGGCGGACAAGGCGGACAGGGCCGCGGCGGAGGCGGCGGCTTCAACAGCGGCGGAGGCGGCGGTTTCGGCGGAGGAGGAGACTCCTTCGGCGGCGGCGGCCAGGGTCAAGGTGGCGGCTGGGGCGGCAACGACTCCGGTCCCTCGGACCCATGGGGCGGCCAGCCCTCCTCCGGCGGCGGCTGGGATACTCCGAACTCCAACGAGCCTCCGTTCTAGCCTCACGAGCGGGTCAGTCCCGTGAACAGGCTCTGAACGCTCCGGTGTGATGCCGGAGGGCTCACCAGAACACCAATCCACCATCCCGCACTTCAGCTGAGGTGCGGGCTCCGATTACGAAGAAGGAGCACCACGATGGCAAAGGCTGAAGTCAAGAAGCCAAAGCCCAAGGCGAACCCGCTGAAGGCTGCCGACATCAAGGTCATCGACTACAAGGACACCGCTCTGCTGCGGAAGTTCATTTCCGACCGAGGCAAGATCCGTGCACGCCGGGTCACCGGAGTGTCCGTCCAGGAGCAGCGCAAGATTGCTCAGGCGATCAAGAACGCCCGTGAGGTTGCCCTGCTGCCTTACTCCGGCGCTGGTCGCGGCTGATCCGGGACTACTGGGAAGGAAAGGAACACTGACATGGCAAAGCTCATCCTGACTCAGGAAGTGACCGGTCTGGGCACCCCCGGCGACGTCGTCGAGGTCAAGAACGGCTACGCACGCAACTACCTGCTGCCCCGCGGTTTCGCGATGGCGTGGACCAAGGGCGGCGAGAAGGACGTGGCGCGCATCCGCGCCGAGCGCGAAGCTCGCGAGGTCGCTACGGCTGAAGAAGCTCAGGCACTGGCCGAGCAGCTGCAGGCCACACCGCTGACGATCGCGGTGAAGACCGGTGACTCGGGTCGCCTGTTCGGCACCGTGGGCCCGGCTCAGGTGGCAAAGGCCGCTGAAGCCGCAGGCCTGGCGTCCGTCGACAAGCGCGCGGTGGAGATCTCCGAGCGCATCAAGTCGGTCGGCACCTACAAGGCGACTGTCCGTCTGCACGCCGATGTTTCGGCTGCGCTGACCCTGCAGGTCGTCGCCGAGCGCTGAGACTGCGCACAGCTCACCTGTGAGAAGCCCTCTGGGGCCCGTGATCGTGAAGATCCTGGGCCCCAGAGGGCTTCTTTCGTGTCCGGGCGGTTCGCGTCAGTCTCTGAGCTGCATCTCTGCCTCCCACTGGCGCATTCTCTCGTCCAAGGCCGTGCGGTGGGCGTCGTCGCCGATCGTCCGGGCCATCGCCCCGGGACGGTCGAAGACGAGATCCCCCGCAGCCGTCTCCGGTGAGAACCCGGCGCACACCACAGAGTCGAGCACCCGACGGCGCCCCAGAATCCCAGGACGCGGAGCCAGACCGTCCAACGAGGTTTCCTCCAGCAGAACCGGCCCGTGGGCATCGCTGACCGATAGTGCCGAGGTGACCCGGCCGCCGGTCTCACCATGGCGGCCCAGCACCACCGTCTCGCGCATCAGCAGGCGAGCTCCCTCGCTTAGGTGGGCGGTCGTGCGCCGGAGAGTCACCGCGCCCTGCGAGACGACGAGGGGCAGACCGTTCCAGGACAGAGCCGCACCCTCCCCGAGGCGTATGGACGTGCTCCAGCGGGAGGGCTCGACGTCGCCCGGCTGATCTGCTGGCCGTTCGCGTGGCGGGTAGGCGACAGTGCCGCCGGTATCCTGCACCTGCAGCGAGCAGCCCGCGTCGACCTCGATATCGAGCTCGACGTCGTCACCTTCTAGGAGCAGCATCTGGGCTGCGGTGATGCCCACGCGTGCGGTGCGTCGGGTCCGCGAGATCAGACGCGGTGCCAGCATCCCGGTGATCAGGTCGATGCGTGCTGGAGCGTCGCCCCGATCGGGACAGCACACCGAGATCCGTGTTCGTGGCATCACCTGTGTGCGTGCGAATGAGTGTGCGGGTGGTCATGCGAGTGAGTGTGGGTCGCAGAGCCGGAATCACCGTGGGCATGCTCCGCTGAGGCGTGGTCGGCGTCGTCCTCTGCGTGGAAGTGCGGCGCCATAGGGCCTGGGTCCTGGGGAATGTGCTTGCCGCGGCGATGGGCGCCGAGGATGCGCAGCACCCAGTCGCGCAGCAGCTGCACGGACTCAGGGTCCTGGCGGGAGAGCCCGAGCACGGCGCGGCCCTCACGGGCATCAGTGGCGTCGGAGAGCATCTGCGCGACGTCGACGCCCACGTGGGGAGCCAGGTCAGTCTTGTTCACCACGAGAAGGTCGGCCCGGCCGATGCCGGGGCCGCCTTTTCGGGCGACGTCGCCGCCTCCGGCGACATCCAGGACGAAGATCTGGGCGTCGATCAGCGCAGGCGAGAACGTGGCCGTGAGATTGTCCCCGCCGGATTCGATGAGCACGACGTCCAAAGGCGCGAAGTCCCGCTCCAGGTCTTCGGTGGCCAGTAGGTTCGCCGTGATGTCATCACGGATGGCGGTATGCGGGCAGGCTCCGGTCTCGACCGCGCGAATGCGCTCCGGGTCAAGCACCGCGGCGGAGCGCAAGAACCGGGCATCCTCATCAGTGTAGATGTCATTGGTAATGACGCCGAGACGAAGATCAGCGGCCAGCGCAGAGCACACCAGCGCGATGAGTGAGGACTTGCCGGTCCCCACCGGCCCGGCGATGCCGAGGCGCAGTGCGCGCTGAGCTGATGTGGTGAGGTCGGGGGTGGTCGTGTCAGGCACGGAAAAGCCTCCTGGGGTTCAGTGCGTGGCGCTCCGTCCAGCCTTCTGACAGGGGAGCGCTTGCGTACGGTATCTGTGTCGGGTCGGTGAGGGCTGCTAGGTCGGCGATGCGGTGTTCCAGGCTCGCGCAGGCGTCCATCGCCATGGACATGGCCTCGGCCGGATCGCCCGGGTCCAGTTTCAGCAGGGCCGCGGCGGCGGAGGCGGCGTCGTCGTAGATCACCAGCCGGGCGAGCTCCGCTGCCGAGAGTCCCGTATGGGCGGCGATGGCGCCCAGGACGACCGGCCGGGGGGCCGGCAGCTCCAGGTCCGTCAGCGTCTCTGCCTCGGGCCACAGCGTGTGGCACAGCCGATGCAGACCTCTTCCGAGCTCATAGGAGATCTGCCGGGCGGCTGCCCCGGGGGTTCTGGCCGCCCACGCCTGCACCAGCGGGCGGACCGAGCCGGCACGCCGTTCAGCACGATCAGCCGCTGTGCCCGGGTCCGTCGCCGCCTCCAGCAGCAGGCGACGGACGACGACGGCGGCCCCGGCGTCCACAGTCGCCGCGGTCGCCGCACGATCGCGCATGAAGTCGGCGACCTCGCGGCGATCGAGCCCGGCGAGCAGCGCCGGCTCCAGGCCTGAGGAGGAGACGTGGCCGCCTGAGGGCAGGCGCGCGTCCGCGAGCAGAAGTCCTACGGTGTAGGCATCCCAGGGGCCAATTGCTTCAGAACAGCTCATCAGAACATGCTGTAGAACTGGGCCAGCGGCAGCCGCTCCGCCGGCGACGGGCGGACTTCTTCTCCGTCGATGCTGATCTCGAACGTATCTGCACGGATCGCGATGTCGGGGAGCACGGCATTGTTGCGCATATCCGCTTTGCCGATACCGCGGGTGGATTCCACCGCACGCACTGTGCGATTCAGCCCGAGCTCTCCGGCGATCCCGTTCTCCAGGGCCGCCGGTGCGACATAGGTGATCGAGTGGTCCGCAGCGGTGGTGTGGCCGAATGTCGGGCGCTGCAGGATGGGCTGCGGGGTTGGGATCGAGGCGTTCGGATCGCCCAGGGCGCCCCAGGCGATGGTCCCGCCTTTGACGACCAGATCAGGCCGGATGCCGAAGAACTTCGGGTCCCAGATGGCCAGATCTGCGAGTTTGCCCCGTTCGATCGACCCGAGGTCGCCCGAGATGCCGTGGGCGACTGCCGGATTGATCGTGTACTTGGCGACGTAGCGGCGGGCTCGTTCGTTGTCTGCGGGCAGACCTCCGCCGAGTGGACCGCGCACATTCTTCATCACATGGGCGACCTGCCAGGTCCGCGTGATGACCTCTCCGATTCTGCCCATCGCCTGCGCATCCGAGGAGGTGATGGAGAGTGCACCCATATCGTGCAGGATGTCCTCGGCGGCGATCGTCGTGCCGCGGATCCGCGACTCAGCGAAGGCCAGGTCCTCCGGAACCGAGGGGTTCAGGTGGTGGCACACCATCAGCATGTCCAGGTGCTCGGCCACGGTGTTCACCGTGTGCGGCAGCGTCGGATTGGTGGAGCCGGGAATCACATGCGGGAGGCTCGCCAGGGTGAGGATATCGGGGGCGTGCCCGCCGCCTGCGCCTTCGATGTGGAAGGCATGGATCGAGCGTCCGTCGATCGCGCAGATCGTCGATTCCACGAAACCGGACTCGTTGAGAGAGTCCGAGTGCAGCGCCACCTGGAGGCCCCACTGCTGCGCCGCGGTCAGTGCGGCGTCGATGGCGGCGGGGGTGGCGCCCCAGTCCTCATGCACCTTGTACCCGGCAGCGCCGGCCAGCGCCTGTTCGGCCAGGCCGGCAGTGGAGACGGTATTGCCCTTCCCCAGCAGGGCGACGTTCACCGGCAGGCTGTCTAGCGCCCGGTGCATGGCCTGCAGATGGTACGGGCCTGGAGTGACCGTCGTGGCCTTCGAGCCTTCCGACGGGCCAGTTCCGCCGCCGGCGACTGTGGTGATGCCGGTGGCCAGTGCCTCGTGGATCTGCGACGGGGAGAGCAGGTGGACGTGGGAGTCGAAGGCACCCGCAGTGACGATCCGGCCCTCTCCCGCAATGACATCGGTTGAGGGGCCGATATGCAGATCGACGTCGATGCCGTCGCTGATATCAGGGTTCCCCGCGTGGCCGATGCCGACGATCCGGCCGCTGCGGATGCCGATATCGGCGCGGATGATGCCCCACCAATCCAGGATGACGGCATTGGTGATGACAGTGTCCAGGGCGCCGTCGGCGCGGCTGATCGTGCCCTGGGCCATCGACTCGCGGATGGATTTCCCGCCGCCGAAGACGGCTTCTTCACCTCCGGCCGTACGGTCCTCCTCCACCTCGATCCACAGGTCGGTATCGGACAGCCGGACCTGGTCGCCCGCGGTGGGGCCGTACATCGCGGCATAGCTGGAACGGTCGATGATGGCCATCAGGCTTCTCCCTCCCGCAGGTGCTCCGGGAGCCGGACCCCGGGCACGACGCCGCGCCCGCCCAGGGCAACGATGTCGAGCTCGCGGGAAACGCCCGGCTCGAATCGCTGGGAGGCCCCTGCGGGGACATCGAGGCGGTACCCCTGAGCACGTGCCCGATCGAATTCCAAGGCCGGGTTCACGTCCGGCAGGTGTATATGGGAGCCAATCTGGATGGGCCGATCGCCAGTGTTGTGGAAGACAAGGCGGATACGCTGTTCCGCCGTCGCGCGGGCGTTGAGTTCGATGGTGCCGGGGCGCACGCGGATGGCACCGGGGCCCTTGGCAGAGGTCTCGTTCATCACAGTCTCCTGAAATCTCCGGTCAGCCGATGGGGTGGTGCAGCGTCACGAGCTTGCGGCCGTCGGGAAATGTCGCCTCGACCTGAAGGTCTGTCAGCGCTTCCGCGACTCCCTCCATGACCTGGGCGCGAGAGAGCACGTGACGTCCCGATTCCATGAGGTCCGCGACGTCGCGTCCTTCGCGCGCACGTTCGATGACCCACGAGGAGAGCAAGGCGACGCATTCCGGATAGTTCAGGATCACGCCACGGTCCAAGCGGTCGCGGGCGACCATGGCGGCAGTAGCCAGCAGAAGCTTCTCGGTGTCGGCGGGAGTCAGATGCACTGGCTGCTCCTTTCACGTCCGCGACAGGTCAGGTCCGGCACAGGTCGTTCCGTCAGCATGCCGCGGGCGGGATGGCTCGCCGATGCCGGTGGAGAATGGCGCTGATTGCGCCTCAGCATAAGCTCTCTGTGTAACGCCTGTGTTACGCCCAGGCTACGTCCGGTGGGCTGATGGCGGCCTGTCCTCCTGAAGGCTCCATCACCACGCTGGACCTCTCTGGCGGTGCGGATTCGCGCACAGAGTGCCAAGGGGCCTCCGACCAGGGGTGACGATGCGAGAATAGAGGTGGTCCCGAGAGAAAGCTCTTTCTTTATGCAGAATTTCATTCCTGACTATCTTGCCGATGTGCTGGCTCATTGCGCCGAGGACACCTCCGGTCATGTCGCTGACTACATCCCCGAACTGGCGAAGGCCGACCCTCACCGACAGGCCCTGGCGATCGCCACAGCAGATGGTTCCGCGTACTCCAGCGGCGAGGATGGCCACGAATTCACGATCCAGTCGATCTCCAAGCCCTTCATCTATGCGCTGGCGATCGACGACCACGGCTTGGAACGCGTGCTGGAGACGGTCGGCGTCGAACCCTCCGGTGAGGCGTTCAA
>DXGD01000201.1 GCA_019114115.1 Candidatus Nesterenkonia stercoripullorum | reverse complement strand
CAAGATTTGAACTTGCGACCTCCGGGTTATGAGCCCGGCGAGCTACCGAACTGCTCCACCCCGCGTTGAACCTCTACTACTCTAGCCCCGAATCCACGTCATGCAAAATCCAGGCCCCGGCATCGGACGTGACCTCGCTCACCCCGGCGATCACCGTGGACACCATTCACCCTGAGAAGCAACGAGGCCGGGAGCGGAAGCGCATTGCGCCACCGCTCCCGGCCTCGATTCAGCTGAGGTCAGAGCCTGAGCTGCTCGTCAGTCCCCTTCGATCTCCTGCTCCGCGGCAAGGGCGTCCTCGATGGCCTGCTGCAGCTCGTCCTGAGCTTCGCCGTAGGCACCGAAGTCGTTCTCGGAGAGGGCGGACTCGGAATCCTGGATCGCCTGATTCGCGCGGTCCAGAGCATCGTTGAGACGCTCCTGGGCCGAACCGGATGCGGCGTCGTCAGTGGGTGATGCGTCCTCAGTCGGGGACTCATCCTCCTCCGGACTGGCCTCATCTTCAACGGGGCTCTCCTCGTCCTCTGGCGAGCCGTTGGGATCCTCCTCAGGCTCCTCCTGGCCGCCACCTTCGACGATCTCGTCGTCGACGGCTTCGCCCTCGACGCCGGCACCGTCAGCGACGTCAGCGCCGGAGTCGCCGCCGAAGACCTGGTCAAGGGCCTCACCGAGAGTATCGGCGAACCCGACCTCCTCACCGTAGGCGACCAGGACCTTCCGCAAGGCGGGGTAGGCGGCGTCGGTACCGGTGGACTGCACGTAGACGGGCTGGACGTAGAGCATACCCTCACCCGCCGGCAACGTGATCATATTGCCGTTGAGCACCTCGGAAGCGCCCTGGCGCAGCAGGTTGAGCTCCTGCGAGATCTGCGAGTTCGAGTCGAAGTTCGCCTGCGTCTGACCCGGGCCCGGCACCGCGGTGTCACGGGGCAGCTCCAGCAGCCTCAGCTGACCATAGTCATCAGCCTTCTCCCCGTCTTCGCCCGTTCCGGCATCGCCCGAGGCAGCCAGGTAGCCGTAGAGGACGTTGCGCACCTGGGCGCCCTCGGAGACCTGCGGGATGAACGTCCCGGTCAGCGAGAAGCTGGGCTCCTCCTGTCCCGGCATCTGCAGGGTCATGTAGTACGGAGGCTGAGCGACCTCGTCCTCCGCAGTCGGATCGTCCGGAACCGACCAGGCGTCGTTGTTCTCGTAGAACGTGCCCGGCTCGGTCACGTGGTACCGGCCCAGCAGCTCACGCTGCACACGGAACATATCCTCCGGGTACCTGACGTGATCCATCAGGTCGGCACTCATCTCCGTGTAGGGCTGCAGCGTCGAGGGGAACGTGCTCTCCCATGCCTGCAGGATGGGGTCCTCTGTGTCCCACGCGTACAAGTCCACCGAACCGTCATAGGCGTCGACAGTGGCCTTGACCGAGTTGCGGATGTAGTTGATCTGCCCGGTCAGTTGCGGTCCGCCCTGGGTCAGGGCATCGGTGGTCGCCGACTCCAGCTGCTGCTGCGCGGAGTACGGGAAGCTGTCCGAGGTGGTGTACCCCTCGACGATCCACTTCACCCGTCCGTCCACGATGGCCGGGTAGATGTTCTGATCGACTTCCAGGAACGGAGCCACCTGCTGCACACGCTCACGCGGGTGCCGCTCGTAGAGGATCTGCGACTCAGAGGTCATATCGCCGGAGAGCAGGATCTCCGGTGACTGGAACTGGATCGCGTAGACCAGACGGTTGAAGATGTTCCCGACGTCGGGGCCGCCGTCACCATCGAAGGTGTAGACCGTCTCCTGATCGGAATCCGCAGCAGCCGGACGGTCGAGCTCCATCGGCTCGTCGCCCTCAGGCGCGCCGACGATCGAATAGTCCGGCGAGTTCTCCCCGAAGTAGATGCGCGGCTCGTAGTCCTCGTCCGAGGCCAGCTCACCGGTCGTCGGAATGCCCTGCAGGGTGAAGTTCGGCCGGCCCTCGGGAGTCACGGTGTTCGCGTTCGCCGCGACCAGGCCGTAACCATGGGTGTAGATCAGGTGCTGGTTGACCCAGGAGGCGTCGTCGGCGACATTGACCTCACGCGCGGCGATCACCGTGTCCTGCTGGTCACCGTCGAGCTCATAGCGGTCGAAGCTCAGCGTGTCGCCGAAGGAGTAGTACTGCCGGAACTGCTGGAACTGGCCGAACGCCGCCGAGACGAGGTTCGGGTCCAGCAGGCGGATGTTCTGCGTGTTCGAGGAGTCCGTGGAAAGTGCGCCTTCCGAGGCCACGACGTCGGCGTCGTACGCTTCCTGCTCGATGCCATCGAGGCCGTAGGCGTACTGCGTCAGCTCCATGTTGCGCTCGATATAGGGCATCTCCAGGCTGCGCTCCGAGGGCTGCACCTGGTACTCCTGCACGAGGAAGGGAACCAGTGCGCCTGCGATGACGGCAGTCACCACGAGCATCGCGGAACCGATGATGGAGAAGCGCCAGCGCCCCGTCACCGCAGTCACGATGAAGATGGCCGCCACCAGCACTGCAGCCACGGCGAGAATCGTCTGCGCCGGGATGACCGCATTCACGTCGGTGTAGAGCGCGCCGGCCCAGCTTCCGCCCTGGGACTGCAAGGTGGAGTACCTGTCGAGCCACCAGTTCACGCCCTGGAGCACCAGGAACAGCGCGGCGGTCACGGCGATGTGCCAGCGCGCGGCCTTCTCGACGACGAACTTGCCGCTGGGCTCGATGCGGATTCCGCCGAAGAGGTAGTGGCAGAGGATTCCGGCGATACCAGCCACCAGGACGGCGGAGATCAGGAAGCCGTTGACGAATCCGAGGAACGGCAGAGTGAAGACGAAGAATCCGAAGTCCATCCCGAACTCCGGATCCGACATGCCGAAGGGCTCCTGGTTGATGAACAGCATGACGCCGTCCCAGTTCCCCTGCGCGGCGGTGCCGGCGAAGAGTCCCATGAGCGCTGGCAGGCCGATCATCAGCAGCCGCCGCATCGAGTTCAGCGTCCGCTGATACCGGATGACGGACTCGTTCATCTGATTCTGCACAGTCTTCGGCCGCGTCTTGAACGCAGTCCGCAAGCTGAGCCAGACCAACACCGACATCACGGTGAACCCGACGGCGAACACGCCGATCCGGGCGACGCGCTCAGTCCAGAACACCTCGCTGTAGCCCAGCTGGTGGAACCACATCACCT
>DXGD01000200.1 GCA_019114115.1 Candidatus Nesterenkonia stercoripullorum | reverse complement strand
GACGCCATCGGGACCCCGGGGGAGAGGTTCAACCCTCTCGGGGAGTTCGCCGCGGCGGGGGTTCCTGTCACATTGAGCTCCGACGCACCCGTTGCGGAGCCCCTGCCGCTACAGGCCATCCAGACCGCTGTCACCCGTACGACGGCCCGTGGCCACCGGCTCGGCGCGGATTCGCTGCGGATATCGGTGGAGCAGGCGCTCGCAGGGCATACCCTGGCGGGCGCGTGGGCATTGGGCCGGGAGGATGACCTGGGCTCGATCACCGCGGGAAAGCGCGCGGACTTCGTCGTCTTGGGTGATGACCCGCTGGATGTCCCAGCCGAGGCGATTCAGGACATACCCGTGGTCTCCACCTGGGTGGGCGGCCAGCGAGTGCACCAACTCGAAGGAGCAGGAGAATGATGACCAGCCCGACAGGCCGCCCGGAGAACGTCGGGCACGCCATTCTGGCGACGCTGCGCAACTACGGTGTGGACACGGTGTTCGGGATCCCGGGCACTCATAATCTGGAGTTCTACAGGAGCCTTCCTGAGCTGGGCATTCGCTACGTCACCACGCGGCATGAACAGGGTGCAGGATTCGGGGCCGATGGCTGGTCGCTCCAGAGGGGGCTGCCCGGCGTCGTGATCACCACTTCTGGCCCCGGCTTGCTGAACGTGCTCTCGTCCGCTGCGACCGCCTTTGCTGAATCCCGGCCGATGATCGTGCTGACGCCTGGCCCGCCCATCGGGCAGGAATTCTCTGACACCGGTGTGCTGCACGAGACGAAAGATACCCGGGCAGCTGCCGAGGCCGTGACTGCGTGGGCGCGTCGTGTGGGCAGCGGTGCGGAGGCGGTTCAGGCCGTCCACGAGGCCTTCGGCCTCTTCCGCAGCGGTCGGGCTCGTCCGGTGGTCATCGAGGTTCCGCTGGATGTGCTCGAATCTGCCCACGGCTGCGAACCCGAAGCGCTCTCCGCTCGCACCGCACCAGCACCGGCGACCGCTGACGAGGTGGAAGTCCACACGATGACCCGCCTCCTAGATGAGGCCAACGCACCCGTTATCCTCTATGGCGCAGGGTCGCTCGGGGCGGGGCAGGAGCTGCTCACCCGCTTCGCCGAGAATCTGGATGCACCGGTCATCACCACGATAAATGGGCGGGCGGCTGTCTCCGAGCGGCATCCTCTCTCGGTGGCGGGCACACTGCGCCTGAAAGCCGCACATGATCTCGTCAATGCGGCCGATGTTCTGCTGGTCGTCGGATCAAAGATCGGTGAGGCCGAGACGTGGCCGGGCCCACTCGCTCCGAAGGGGAGAGTGATCAGGATCGATATCGTGGAATCGCAGCTGCAGAAAAATATGGCTCCTGAGCTTGGCGTCGTCGGTGACGCCGCAGTCGTGATGGATCAGCTGATAGAGGCGTTGTCTCCTTCGGACCGGTTGGAAGGCGACGCCGGCGTCGCCCGGGCAGCTGCCGCCCGTTCCGCGATCGAGGCAGAATCGAGGGCGTGGAGTCCGGATTCGGTCGCGATCAGCGATGCCGTCGCGCAGGTGCTCCCGGACGACGTCATTCTTGGAGCGGATTCGTCTCAGGTCTGTTACTACGGGACAGCGAATCACGTCCCGCTGACCGTTCCGAATTCGTATCTGTATATGGCAACATATGCGACTCTCGGTTATGGATTACCAGCTTCTATCGGTGCGAAAATCGCTCAGCCCGACCGTCCGGTCGTGTGCGTAGCCGGCGACGGCGCACTGATGTTCTCGATTCAGGAACTGGTCACTGCCGTTGAGCAGGAACTGGACCTCGTCGTCGTCTGCGTCGACAACGGAGGCTACCGGGAGATCGAGGAGAACGAAGCCGACGTCGGCATGGAGCCCATGGGAGTGCGCCTGCGGCAGCCACGGTGGGCGGCTCTGGCTGAGGGCTTCGGTGCCACCGGCCACAGCATTGCTGCCCCGGGTGACCTCGCCACCACGCTGACTTCAGCGATTCAGGCAGGCGGTGTGCATCTCATTCACGCTCGCCTGGAGCTTTTCGGCCAGGAGAAGAACGTATGACCGAGCTGACCTTGGCCGCCAAGCGCACTGCGCAGGAGTGGATCGACGCGCATTTCGACGACCTCTCGGCCTGGCATCAGCACATCTGGCACCTCGCTGAACCTGCCTGGCGGGAGTACGAGTCGGCAGCTTGGTACGTCGACCTGCTCACTCGGTACGGGTTCGACGTCGAAGCCGGTTCAGCGGGGATGCCCACGGCCTTCGCCGCCCAATGGTCCAACGGCCCCGGCCCGAGTCTCCTGTCCTATGCGGAGTACGACGCTGTCCCCGGAAACTGCCAGGCCAATGAACTGCATCAGCAGCCTCGGGAGGGGCTGACCCCAGAGGCGCCGGGCCACACCGATCCGCACTCTGTGCTGGGCATCTCCACTCTCGCCGGGCTGCTCGCCACGCAACATGCCATGACGATGCACGAGATCACCGGCACTCTCAAGTACACCGGGGAGCCGGCCGAGAAGATGCATGGCTCCAAAGTGGTCCATGGCTTGCGCGGATACTACGACGACGTCGACGCCATCCTCAGCTTCCACCCCTTCTACATGCTGCCGCTGTGCAATACCGCGCGGTGGGACACCCATTGCGGGGCGTACTATTCGAAGGTCTATGAGTTCGTCTGCGATAGGCCCGAGACCTGGCAATTGACGGGAGCTCCAGGTTCTCCCATCCCGGCCTCTCACTCGGCAGCGAGAGCACCTGGGGCGAACGTCGCGCTCATGCAGATGTACACCTCATCCCGGGTGATGCAGGATGCCATGCTGCCCAGCGTCGGCGGATGGAGCCTCTCCGATGCGATACTGAATTCAGGCCAGGCCACGGCAGACAACCTGCCGGCAAGAGTGGCGCGCATCCAGTATTCCTGGCGGACGCCTGATGTCGAGATGGCTGAGCAC
>DXGD01000199.1 GCA_019114115.1 Candidatus Nesterenkonia stercoripullorum | reverse complement strand
GGCGCGTCTCACTGCCTTCGCGTGCCTCGATCTCACGCGCCCTCATCGAATACTGGTTCGGGGGGCCCATCGCCGAGCCTGACTCCGGGTCGCAGCTGCGTCCGGTCTGGGATGAGGAACAGCACCACCAGCAGGAGAACGAGCGTGAGAACGAGCCGGAAAGCGAGCAGGAGCGGCACCAGGACCCGCGCCAGCAGGACCCGCGCCACCAGCACAGCCCTGCACCTGAGGCAGGGGGGACCGGGCGGTGAGCAGCGCATCGACAGCGCCGTCGACTGCCGTGCAGGAGACGACGGCGGAATCCGTCCTGGACGGCCTGGATGCCGAGCAGCGTGAAGCCGCATCGACCCTGGCCGGGCCACTGTGCATCCTGGCCGGTGCAGGTACGGGGAAGACCCGGGCGATCACGCACCGCATCGCCTATGGGGTGCGCGCCGGCGTGTTCGACCCGCATCGGGTGCTGGCTGTGACTTTCACTGCGCGGGCTGCCGCCGAGATGCGGTCTCGGCTCACCAGCCTCGGCGCCCCGGGAGTGCAGGCGCGCACCTTCCACGCCGCCGCGCTGCGGCAGCTTCAGTACTTCTGGCCGGTCGCGATCGGCGGCACGATGCCCGAGATCGTCGATCACAAGGTCAGGCTCCTCACGGAAGCAGCCAAACGGCTGCACATCACGACCGATCGTGCCTCCCTGAGGGATCTGGCCGCTGAGATCGAATGGGCGAAAGTCTCCACGCTGACTCCGGACTCGTATCTGGACTCTGCCGCAGAGCGTGCTGAGCCCGGAGGGGTCGACCACCGCACCTTCGCCAAGCTCTACCAGTCCTATGAGGACGTGAAACTGGACCGGCACCTGATCGACTTCGAAGACGTCCTGCTGCTCATCGTCGGCATCCTGGAGGACGACGAGCGTGTCGCCGCACGGGTCCGCGAGCAGTACCGGCACTTCTTCGTCGACGAGTACCAGGACGTCTCGCCGCTTCAGCAGCGTCTGCTCGATCTCTGGCTGGGAGGACGCGAGGAGATCTGCGTGGTCGGCGACGCCGCGCAGACCATCTACTCGTTCACCGGCGCCACACCGGACTACCTGCTGGGCTTCACGAGGAAATACCCCGATGCCTCGGTGGTCAAACTGGTCCGTGACTATCGCTCCACACCCGAAGTGGTCTCCTTGGCCAATACCCTGCTGCAGGAGCGCGTCGAGGAGCAGGCCAGTTTGGAGCGTCGTCATCGGCTTCACCTGGACAGCCTGTCCCGTGCCGCCGGGGCGCTCACATCTTCCGCGGATTCCACGGGCCCGCGGGAAGCCCCGCCGCGCTGGCCGACCCCGCTGCAGCTCATCTCGCAGCGCGCAGCCGGCCCCGCCCCCCAGCTCACACAGCACGCCGACGACGTCGCAGAGGCAGCGTGGGTGGCCGCCCGCATCACCGAGCTGCAGGAGAGCGGAGTCCCGCTGAGCGAGATGGCTGTCCTCTACCGCACGAATGGGCAGTCGCAGACCTATGAGCAGGCTCTGACCGAGGCGGGACTCTCGTATCAGCTGCGCGGCTCGGAACGCTTCTTCTCCCGTCGCGAGGTCCGTGAAGCGCTGGCTGCGCTGCGAACCTCGTCGCTGGTGGATGAAGCCGGTGACGACGTCGGCAAGACGGTGCGGGACATTCTCTCGGCCCACGGATGGAAGCCCGAGGCCCCCGCAGTGACGGGAGCGGTCCGTGAGCGCTGGGAATCGATGGCGGCCTTGGTCTCGCTGGCCGATGAGCTCAGTGCTCAGCGACCGGGCTTCACGATGCGTGACCTCCTCACAGAGCTCTCCGAACGTTCCGCGGCGCAGCACGCACCGACAGTCGAAGGCGTCACGCTGGCTTCTCTGCACTCGGCCAAAGGCTTGGAGTGGGACGCCGTGTTCCTCGTCGGGTTGTGTGAGGGCCTGCTGCCGATCAGCTTCGCCTCCACGCAGCGGGAGCTGGATGAGGAGCGGCGGCTGCTCTACGTGGGCATCACCAGGGCCCGCACCCACCTCAGTCTGTCCTCGGCTGCCTCACGGCATTCAGGGGGACGCGGCAAGCGGGCGCCCTCGCGCTTCTTGCGACCGCTGCGGCGCTGCCTGGGTATGGAGGAGAACGCCGGACGACCTATCGCGCCATCGGCAGGGCAACGCAGTCCCAATGCGTGGTCACGTCACCGGAAGACCGTGACCTGCGCGGGCTGTGGAGCTGTGCTGACCAACGCTCAGGAAGTGGTGCGCCGTCGATGTGCGGACTGCCCGCCGCGGTACGATGCCGCTGACTACGAGTCACTGCGGCACTGGAGGCAGCACTATTCGGAGGAGCTGGGTGTGCCGGCCTTCATCGTGGTGACTGACGCGACGTTGGAAGCGATCGCTGAGACGAAGCCCGCAACGGATAAGGAACTCTTAGCGATCCCGGGTATCGGCAAGCGGAAGCTGGAATCCCACGGGGACAAGCTCAAGCAGGCCCTGGCTGGGCTGTCGAGTCCGCCCAGCTGACCCCGGCCAGGAAAGCATCCGCCTCCGCGGTCCGGGGATATGCGCTGACCAGGGCACGAAAGGCAGCTCCGTGACCGGGCTCGATGAGGTGAGCCAGCTCGTGGATCAACACCGCGTCGACGACCCAGCCGGGCATATCACGCAGTCGGGAGGAGAGCCTGATCGTGCCCGTGGTCGATGTCGTCGAGCCCCAGCGGCGGGTCTGATTCCCGGACCATGTCACGCTGGTCGGCTGGGGCTCGCCCTGCAGGTAGCGCCGGGAGAGGGAGAGCGCCCTGCTCATCAGTTCGGCGTCTCCGGCGAGGTGGCCGGAGGTCCTCCGGCTGAGCCTGCGCTGGAACGAGCGTGCGTGGCCGGCGATCTCACGGGATCCCAGGCGGTGCGGCACCCGCAGCCGGAGCTGCCCCTGGACCTGATCGGCTGACACCGTGCGCGTACGTCGTCTGGACCGGACGATGAGGACGTCCTGGCCGTCCACAGTGATCGTGTGCTCTGACTCGCCGGATGCCATGGTGCCAGCTTACCTGTGGAAAACCGGAGCGAGGTCTGGCTGGCCATGCCACGATGCTCTCGTGACGACACCTCAGGTTCACCGTTTTTATCATCACCCGGCATACGTGCTTGACGATGCGACAGTGCAGATCGGGACAGGCAGTCGAGCAGTGCGCATCGAAGGTCCAGCCGAACAGACCCTGCAGGCACTGGAACGCATCGCTGAGGAGCATGACGACGCCGCTGTGGCGGAGCCTCCTGCTCGCGAGGGCTCTATCGGCCGGCTTGCCGCTCAGCTGGCCGCTGTCGGCCTCGGACCACCGCACTGGGAAGCCCGCTCCGAGGGCGGCCGGCGGGCGTACGCTTCAGTGCTCGTGGACGGGCTATGCGGCACCGGGACTGAACTGGTCAGGCTGCTGGCGGCCGAGAACGTGGGCACTGTGGTGGTGCGGGATGCTCGGGAGGTCGGGGCCGAGGATATCGGGAGAGGCTTCTCAGGCAGTCAGCGTGGGATGAACAGGGCGCAGGCCTATGCGCGCAGAGCCCGGTTGCCACGGCGGAACCAGGCTCTGCTCCTCGCTGATCCGCAGGAGAAGCCGCCTCCGGTGGATCTCTACATCATGGTCCGGAACGGGGAGGGCTACTTGCCCGCTTTGAGCGCCCAGTGGGAAGCTCTGGGCCCCGATCAGATGCTGTTGCCTGTTCGGGTGGGACAAGACTCCTGCTGCATCGGCCCTCTGCTGACCGGGGCAGCAGGTGTATGTGCGCAGTGCCTCAGGCAGCAGGCTGTCACCCAGGACCCCCATTGGGAGCGCCTCGGTCACCCTGGCGAACATTCGGAGGATGCGGCTTCCCAGCAGCCGGGGTCGCGAGTGCCTTTCGTGATGCAGACGTGGTGCGCGGCAGCCACCGCCCGGCAGGCCCTGACGATCTTCGACGGCAGGTACCGCGCGGCCGTCGACGGACATACTCTGATCATGGACACCCAGACCGGCGGCTGCGCACAGCACGCCGTGGTCCCGCAGCCTGAATGCATCTGTCAGACCAGGCGCCCTGGCGCGGAGCCGGGCCGGTGACCTGGCTGGTTCCAGCCCAGCCCACCCTCGGTGGAGCCTACGCCTCGGAATCAGGCTTCGACGGCCCGTCGTAGCCGCCGTCGAGCAGCTTCTGCAGCTCCTCGTCGATCTTCGACGATTCGGCTTCACGTTCGGCGCGCCGGGCCTGGAATCCCTGCGGGTCGTCGAGGTCCTGCTCATCGGGCTGCACATCCGGGTGGCTCCAGATGTCGTCGCGGCCTGACATCCCTTCCGTCTCACGCAGATGAGCCCAGAGGGCTGCGGCATCACGCAGGCGGCGGGGCCGCAGCTCGAGGCCGACGAGAGCCGCAAAGGCGTGCTCGGCAGGACCGCCAGTGGCGCGCCGGCGATTGATCATCTCGCGCAGCTGGGGCAGAGCGTCGAGGTGCTCAGCAGCCTGCGAGACGACGTCGTCGACCCAGCCCTCGACCAGCGCCAGCGTCGTCTCGATGCGCTTGAGCGCTGCTTCCTGCATCTCCGTGCGTTCAGGGGTGAAGAGACCTTCGGCGAAGACCTCATTCATCGCTTCAGGGTTCGACGGATCGATCTGAGACGCGGCCTGTTCGATCCTGTCCATATCGATGCGGATCCCGGCGGCGTACTGTGCCACGGCGTTGAACATATCCTGGGCAAGCCACGGCGAACGGACGAAGAGCCGGATGCGGGCCGCCTCGCGCAGGGCCAGGAAGAGCGTGACCTCGTTCTTGTCGACCTGCAGCCCCTGGCCGAACTCACGGATGTTCTTCGGCAGCAGCGCCATCGTGTGGCCCGCGAGCGGGAGGCCGATGTCCGAGGAGGAGTGCACGTCCTTGGCGAGCTCTCCCACGGCATGGCCCAGCTGCATGCCGAAGGCCATCCCGCCCATCGACTCGATCATCGAGGTGAACTGCTCGCCCCCGGCTCCGCCGAGCATGGCCTGCAGCTCAGGAGGAACCGCCGATTCGGGTGAATCTCCGAGCTGGTCCTTGATCGCCTGGGACATCGCGCGGGAGACGGATTCGGCAACAGGGGAAGTGAGCTGCTTCCACGAGTCGAAGGTCTCCTCGACCCACTGCGCCCGGGACCAGGCCTGCCCGATATGGCCCACGGACTCGAACGTGGTGGCGCCGTCGAGCCACATCTCGGCCAGGCGCAGAGCGTCGTCGATCTCCTTGCGCTCGGCGGCAGAGACGGACGGATCATCTCCAGCGGCCGCCTGTCGCGCGGCCTGGCGCGCCATCGTCCAGTTGACCGGACCCTGATCTTCGGGGGAGGGGTTCTGAGCGGCCTGGAACATCGCCTGGACCTGTCCCATGATCTGCTGCATCATCTGGGGGTCCATCTGCGGCATGCCGAAGGCGGCAGGGTCGAAGCCGAACGGATTGTTGCCGCCCTGGCCTGGGTTCTGACCGGCATTGCCCGAGCCCCCCGACCCAGGGGCGCCGGTGAAGCCCATCGACGGGCCTTTGCCGGCCCCGGCCTCATCGCCTTCAGATGCTGAGCCAGGCTGCTGGCCGAACATTTGGCGGAAGATCTCCTCCATGGGGTCACGGGGATCCTCGGAATTGTTCTGCTCGTTGTTCTCGGAGTTGTCCTTGCTCATCAAACGCTCCCTGTCTGCAGGTCTCCCATCCAGCGTAACGACCGGTGAGCCATATTGTCCGGCTCGGCGGTCTCCGTTCGCCACTGGAAGAAGCCCAAAGTGGGGGGGGACGGCACGAAAACTGAGCAATCTGCGTCACAGAGCTACGGGTACTCACGGGGTGATGAGAGAATGTTCAGGACGCCATGAGTGAATCAAGACGCCACCTCGCCCCGTCGTCATCGAACGACACCGTGGCGCACAGTGCTGCCCACGATCACCTTCGGTATCCGGAGGAGGCTCTTGAGGTGCACGAAAACAGCCGCAAAGGCTCCCGCGGGATGCGTATCGTACGGGCCGTGAGCGGAGTGACGGCATTGGGGATCGCACTGTCCGCGCTCGTGATTCCCAGTCCCTACGTGATGGAGTCCCCCGGCCCGATCTTCAACACGATCGGCGAGGATGACGGCGAGCCCATCATCACGGTGAATGGCCATGAGACCTACGAGACGGACGGTTCGCTGAATCTGACGACCGTCTTCCTCAACGGTGCGCCGACGTCGACGGTTCGCGTCGCCGATATGGTGCGCGCCTGGTTCGATGGGAGCCGGGACATCGCCCCGCAGGAGCTCATCTACCCCTCCGGCACCACTGCCGACGAGGTCCAGCAGATGAACAGCGCGCAGATGACGAGTTCCCAGGACCTGGCCGTCGCGGCAGCCCTGGATCAGCTGGACGAGGACTACGCCCAGCGCCTCAGCGTGGCCGACTTCACGCCGGAGGCCCAAGAGGCCGGTACGGATGACGTGCTCCAGCCCGAGGACGAGGTCGTCGCCGCTTCCGGCGAGGAGATCACCGGGATTGAAGGGCTGCGGGAGGCTGTCAATGAGGCGGCCGGGGAGCCGGTGGAGCTGACCGTCCAGCGCGATGGCGATGAGCTCGACGTCGAAGTGCCCACCTACCTCGAAGCCGACGGTGACTATTACGTCGGGATCATGCTGCAGAACACCTTCGACTTCCCCTTCGAAGTGGATATCCGGCTCAACGACGTCGGCGGCCCCAGCGCGGGGCTGATGTTCACGCTGGGGATCATCGACACGCTGACGTCGGGGTCGATGACAGGCGGCGAGCAGTGGGCGGGAACCGGAACGGTGGACCCGGATGGCCGGGTCGGACCTATCGGCGGCATTCCGCAGAAAGTCGTCGGCGCTGCCGATCAGGGGGCGCAGTACTTTCTCGCCCCGCAGGACAACTGTTCCGACCTAGAGGGCAGGATACCGGGCGGCATCGACGTCTATCCGGTCACTGACGTCGAACAGGCACAGCAGACAGTTGAGGCTGTCCGCGAGGACGATGAGGACTTCTTGGCAGGGCTGCCGTCCTGCGGAGAATAGGCACGAATAAGAGACGAGGGTTAAATAAGTGAGTTTCTCTCAGGGATTCGGATCGTCGAACCCCTTCAGCGGCGGGTTGTTCGGCTCCGGGTCGGGCAAGTCCGGGCCGGGCCAGAACGATGACGACTCCGGCTCGGGCGGCGGGGGCGATACCCCGCGCGCTGAGCGCTCCGGGCCTCGCAGGCCTTCTGCGCTTGTTCTGACGATCATTATCATCGCCGTGCTCATTGCGGCGTTCGTGGCATTCGCGGGCCTCTACGCTGAGGTGAT
>DXGD01000015.1 GCA_019114115.1 Candidatus Nesterenkonia stercoripullorum | reverse complement strand
GAGTCAGTCTGAGAGGGCATTGGCGAGTCCATCGGTTCGGGGTTCGTTGATTCTACAGCTCATCAGCTGTTCGCGGCCGAGCTCGTGGCGCTGCCCTCGGCGGGAGCGTCCTCCACTGTGCCGATCCGGTGCAGCAGCATGACGACGTCGTCCTCTTTATCGCTGAGCTGCACGCGCACACGTCCCGCGTTCACCGCCGTCGGGACGCCGACGACGCTGGACGCCTCTCCGTGGCCCGTCACCCGGGTGATGCGCATCCGGCGGCGGCTGGCCACTGCAGCGCGCAGCGTCCCGACCATGTCCGTGTCCACCGTATGCTGCCCGGACCCGGGCACCCGTGCGACCTCAGCGCCCCGATCGGCCTCGTCAGATTGGGCGGGATCAGCAGCGTCCCGGTCGCTGCGGGGGCGGTTGCCGTCGGGCTGGCCGCTCTCGGGTGAGAGCAGGCTGCGGGCGAGCTCCGCGATATGCGTCGGGTCGGGGTCCTCGGCAGTGACGCCCAGCGTTCGCACCGGAGTGCTTTGCCAGGGCGAGGACGGGAGGACCCAGGCCTGGGAGCTGGGGCCGGCGTCGGAATCCTTCGCCGTGGACTCGCCCCCGCGCGCTTCGCCTCCGGGCTCCGCGGCAGTCTTCACACCGAGGCGGCGCAGCTCAGGAGCAATCTCGCGGGCGGTGCCACGAGTGATGACGATGTCGTCAGTGAGGGCGAGGACCCCGAGGCCCTGCATGCGGGAGTCCTGCAGGAGGAGTTCGCGGGTCTGCTCGTCGGGCACCTGGATCCAGGCTCCTGCCGTGCCGATGCGCACTGCCGTGAAGCTGCGGGCGGCGTCGTCGATCAGGGTGGTCAGGGTCGAGGGGAGCTCGGTCAGGCTGTGCTGGGAGAGCCATCGGCGAATAGCGTCGCTGGTCCAGCCGCGCTCCATCCCGCGGTGCAGGGAGGCAGAGCTGAACCGGTAGGTGGGCACGCCCCCGCGCCCCTCCTTCTCAGCGAGGTCGCCGAGGGCTTGAGCGGCCCCGTAGGAGAGTGTCCCGGTGGCCACCGCGGTGAGGTCCGACTGGACGACGACCGTCTCCACCTGCGGCGGCAGAGCCGATTCCACGACGGCGGCCATCTCCTGGAGCGAATGGCTGAGCGCGTGACCTGCCGGAGCCAGCGCTCCGGCCGCGAAGAGCCCGAGCCGCTCGGCCTCACGAACGATCCAGGGCAGCGCCGCTCGCACGCGTGCTGTATATATCGGGTGCCGGTGCAGCATCTGCTGGCTGAGCAGGCCGCCGAAGGCCTCGGGTCCGGGCTGGTCATCGTCGGGGATGTGCAGCCGATACAGACGTGTCCCGCGGTCCTCCGGGATGACCTCCGCGGCACGTTCGGCCAGGCCAGCGGCGACGCGGAGGAGGAGGCGCCGCAGGTCCGGCGCATCCCCACGCTGACGCTCGCGGGAGAGTGCCGGGGCGATGCGCGCCGAAGGATGCGGCCCGCGAAGCAGCAGCGGCGACCGCGGAGACAGCAGCCAGCCCGACACCAGCAGCTGGATCCGGTAGTGCTGGGCAGCCCCGCGCCACCGCGGCGCCAGCGCCGTGAGCCTCCAGTCGTCAGTCTTCACGTCGAGCTCGATCAGGCCGGCCGCGGCGGCCAGTTCCAGCAGCCAGCCGGTCTCGCCGATATCCGGGTCGCGAGCCGGTTGTTCCGGCCTGCGCAGCGTGGTGAGGCGCTTGAGCTCGCGCATTCCGACGCCGTCGGTGCGCAGCGTCTGGGCGGGGGACTGCTCCACGATGGCGAGGAGATCGTCGACGTCGTCGAGCGTTGTCGCGATGGCCGCGAGGGAGCCGTTGCGCACCAGGGCCTGCTGAACGAGCTGTGCAGGAGCGGCCAGCTCATCAGCTGCGGGCTCGGGTTGGGCCGCCGCCTGCGAGCCGAGACCCGCGTGGAAGGAGCCGAGCACATGGGGCAGGCGGGCCTGAACGGCCCACTGCAGCGTCAGCGGATCCTCATCGTGGCGCAGCTCGCCGAGTTCGCCCTCGTTGCGGCCCTCGTCGGCGAGAATCTGCTCACTGAGGTCGCCTTTGCTGAGGCCTTCTTGGCCGGGCCACTGAGCGGGCACGATCAGGCACGCGGCGCGGAGCCGGAGGAGGTTCTTCCGGACCCGCCCCGGGTCACTGTGGCCCGGCGCGCTGTGCTCCGACGACTCGTGCTCCGACGACTCGCGCTCCGACGATTTGAGATGGGATTCCTGGGCGGCCGACAGGCCGGCCGTGTCCGCCACCGGTGCCTGCTCCTGCATGGCCTCCTGGACGGAGATGCCGCGTTCGGCGCAGCTGACCGTCCATCCCAGTGTGTGCAGGCATGAGGAATCGAGGCGTTGGACGAAGAGCCGCAGACTCATCTCCGAGTTCGCCCGCAGCGCGAGCGTCGTCAGGTCGGCAGGGACCGGGTACGCGAGGTCGCCTCGTTCGCACAGCAGCGCTCCCAATGCCTCCTCGTCACGGGTGCGGAGCTCGCGGAGGACGTCGTGGAGTTCGAGGAAGGCAGGCACGGCGTCGTGACCAGACACAGCCGGTCAGGTCGAAACGCGACGACGGCGGCGTCCGCGGATGCTCAGCAGCACATGCAGGATCATCAGGCTGAAGCCAGCCGGGAAGCCCCATAGGGCCGCGAAATAGACCCAGCTGTCTGGGGTGAGGTCGGCGAAATAGAAGACGAGGATCGTCAGCAGAGCGATGGACGCCACGGCTGTGATCACGCCTCCGGCGAACAGGATCACGCGGGCGGGACTGATGGACATGTCTCAATTCTATCTGCAGCCTCCGCGGCGGTATCCTGGAGAAGGCTTCTGCGATGGAGAGGCCCGGCAGCTGTGCCGCCCCGAGACGTTCAAGATGAGGTAGGACTAACGTGCCAATCGGAAAAGTGAAGTGGTTCGATGCCGAGAAGGGTTTCGGATTTCTGACCTCTGAAGACGGGCAGGAGGTATTCCTGCATTCCTCCGCTCTGCCTGCCGGGGTGGCTACGGTCAAGGCCGGTACGCGGATGGAGTACGGGATCGCCGATGGGCGTCGGGGTCAGCAGGCTCTCTCCGTGCGGATCCTCGATCAGGCACCCTCAGTGGCCAAGGCGACGCGCAAGCCGGCTGAGGAGATGGCTGAGCTGGTCCAGGACCTCGTCAATGTGCTCGACAATTCGACGGGGCAGCTGCGCAAGGGCAAGTACCCCCAGTCAGCGCAGTCGAAGAAGATCGCGGCGATGCTGCGGCGAGTAGCCGACGAGTTCGACGCCTGATCATGCCGAAGCCCAAGACTGACGCCGTCCTGCTCGAGGCAGTGGAGCTGGCTCGCGAGCAGCTGCTCGATATCACCGACGAGCAGCAGATCGGCGGCTACGCGGGAGCCGCCGCGGAGGAAGACCGGCTGCTGACCCACCGGTTCACCGCTCATAAGCCCGGTTACCGTGGCTGGGAGTGGTACGTCACCGTGGCCCGGGCTCCCCGGAGCAAGAAAGTCACCGTGTGCGAGCTCGGTCTGCTCCCCGGAGAGCAGGCACTGCTGGCCCCGGCATGGGTGCCGTGGGCCGAGCGGCTGAAGAAATCGGAACAGGCCGAGCAGGCTGAGGCTGACTCGGCGGAAGCTGACTCCCAAGACGCTGATGCGGCAGAAGCCGGTCATCAGGAGACCGACGCCGGCTAGGCGGAGGCCGGCCGCCGCCCAGCCGACGACGCGCTGACGCATGGCGACGCGCCGCCGCCCGGGGCTCTCAGTCCAGCAGGTAGTCGATAGCGCTGAGCAGCTTGCTCACGTCCTCGGGCTCGATGGAGACGAACGTGGCAATGCGCAGCTGATTGCGTCCCAGCTTCCGGTAGGGCTCGACGTCGACGATTCCGTTCTCGCGCAGCGTGGAGGCCAGTGCGGCGGCATTGACGGACTCGTCGAAGTCCACGGTCACGATGACGTTCGACCTGTCCGCTGCGCGTTCCACGAAGGGGTCGGCCACAGGGCTGGCTTCGGCCCACTCGTAGACCCGGGAGGCGGAATCAGCGGTGCGGTTCGCGGCGAAGCCCAGGCCGCCGGAGTCATTGATCCAGCGGATCTGCTCGTCAAGGGTGACCACCGTGGCCAGCGCGGGAGTGTTGTAGGTCTGGTTCTTCCGCGAGTTCTCGATCGCTGTCTGCAGGTTCAGGAAGTCGGGGATCCAGCGCTGCGCGGCGAGCCGCTCTGCGCGTTCCACCGCGGCCGGAGAGAGCATCGCGATCCACAGCCCTCCGTCCGAGGCGAAGTTCTTCTGCGGCGCGAAGTAGTACGCGTCGGTCTGGGCGATGTCCACGGCCAGGCCTCCGGCAGCGGAGGTGGCATCCACCAGGACCAGGGCGTCGTCGTCGGCTCCCGCGACTCGCGTGACATCCGCGGCGACGCCTGTCGAGGTCTCGTTCTGCGGCCAGGCGTAGGCGTCCACGCCGGTCTCGGCGACCGGCTCGGGACGTGTTCCGGGCTCGGCGGTGAGGATGGTGGAGTCCGCGAGGAACGGCGCATTATGGGTCGCCTTGGCGAACTTGCCGCCGAACTCGCCGAAGGAGAGGTGCTGAGCCTTTTCCTGGATCAGGGAGAACGCTGCGACGTCCCAGAAGGCGGTGGATCCGCCGACGCCGAGCACCACTTCGTACCCATCGGGTGCTTCGAACAGAGTCGTGAGGCCTTCGCGGATCGAGCCGACGAGATCACGCACCGGTGCCTGCCTGTGGGACGTCCCGAGCAGGTGGCGGCCCGCGGAGTTGAGCGCGCGGACCTGCTCCGGGCGAACCTTGGAGGGCCCCGCGCCGAACCGCCCGTCAGTGGGCAGCAGGTCGTGGGGGATGGACACGCGTTCCGATGTCATAGACTCTCCGATTCCGGGCGGTAGGGCTGGTGCGGCCGCTACGAACTATGCTGTAGCTGATGGCGTCATCAGGTACAGTGCCCACTCGGCTGCTCGCGGCAGCAGCGAGAGGCTCTTACCTCACGGCGCACGACGCTTACGTTACCAACACATGGCACAGGAAGTGAGCCACCGTTGACCGATCTCATCGACACTACGGAGATGTACCTGCGGACCATCCTCGATCTGGAAGAGGAAGGCATCGTCCCGCTGAGGGCGCGCATTGCCGAGCGTCTTGAGCATTCCGGCCCCACCGTGTCGCAGACGGTCTCGCGCATGGAGCGGGATGGTCTGCTGCACTTGGCGGAAGACCGGCATTTGGAGCTCACTGAGGCTGGACGTGAGCTGGCCGTTCAGGTGATGCGCAAGCACAGGCTCGCTGAGCGCCTGCTCAGCGACGTGATCGGCCTCGACTGGCCGTATATCCACGACGAGGCCTGCCGCTGGGAGCACGTCATGAGCGAGCGCGTGGAGCGACGGCTGGTGGAGATTCTGGATGACCCTGTGGTGTCTCCTTATGGCAATGCCATCCCGGGCCTCTCCCAGCTGGGGGTCGGTCACGCGGACCTCCCCGAAGCATCCAGGACGACTCTGCGCCAGGCGGCCGAGGACGAGACGGCAGCGACGGGGGCTGCCTCGGCCGGGCAGGTCCCTGCGGAGAAAGTGTGGACCGTCCAGCGCCTGGCTGAGTCCATCCAGGTGGAGCCCGAGGTGCTGGCCCAGTTGCTCGACGTCGGCCTCCGGCCAGGCGCCCAGGTGACAGTGGGCGGAACGTCCGAGGCGTATGCGATGCTCGGCGTCCACCAGGACGAAGGCCTGCTTGACGTCGAGCTTCCGCTGGAGATCGCTCAGCACATCTTCGTGCAGTAAGGGTGCGGTGAGCTTTTCCGCCGCTGCATACCCCGGGCAGGTGAGTTTTCCGTTCCCAGAGCGTGATGGCTCGCTCTGGCTCGTGATATCGGCCCGTTATATATGTGCGACGATTGCCCTTGCTCGGAAGCCGTAGGGGCTGCCTCGGGAAATATCGCGACGTGAGATCCGTAACATTGCTGTGGCCCGGCTCAGGTCTCGTGATCCGGTGCGGCTCGATGCCCGGCATGACGCCGATCCAGCGGTGGCGGATGAAGCTGTGTGACGCGAGGTGCCGTGATGTCGAGCAATCTCTCCGTAATCTTCCCGTTGCGAAAAACTCCACGTCAGCCGCGCAGTTCCGGGGTTTCACCACAACGCGACCGAAACCTCTTCGTGACCGGAGCGTGACATCTATATCAATTTGTTATACCGTCGTTGTCGTGCTCGGGGCGACAGTCCGATAGCCCTAGCGCCTCCTCGCGGGTCACACCACCTGCCGCCGCGAAGGAGCCTACGCATTACTACCGCAATGGCAGGCGGCGGGACCGCGGTCTGTATAGGACCTGGAGACGCTGAAGCTTCCCGGCTCAGACATCCACACCGGCGGGCCAGCTGAAATTGGGAGAGGTTTTACAGAAGTGACTGACACTACATTCGTTTCGCGCCGTGAGCGGCGTCGTCAGGCCAAGCCGTCACTGGCACGGGCCGTTGTGAACAACACCGGTCCGCTTGGCCGTGGCGCAGCTGTGGCTGTGGCGGCTTCCGGCCTGGTTATCACCAGTGGCGCGGCAGCTAGTGCCAGCGGCCCTGGTGGCCCGGATGAGGGTCGCGACTACTCCTCCGTGGAGGTCCCGACCACTGAGTACACCGAGGATTACACTGCCGAGCAGAGTGCTGACTACGGCGCTGAGCAGGATCTCGACTACTCGGCTGAGCAGGCAGTTGAGACCGAGGATGTCTCGCAGGATGGTGGAGAGGCAGGCGACGTCGTCCCGGCTTCGAACACTAGCGAATCGCCGTCCGGCGGTACTGGAGACCAGTCTGTCGTGGCTGCAGCTTATGACGGAATCGATACACCTTATGTGTGGGGTGGCAAGGGCCCCAGCGGCTGGGACTGCTCCGGCTTTGCCTCTCATGCATACGCTCAGGCTGGCAAGGACATCCCGAGCAACACTTACGCCATGATGGACTCCATGGAGCAGGTCTCCGAGCCGTCCCCGGGTGACCTCGTCATCCAG
>DXGD01000198.1 GCA_019114115.1 Candidatus Nesterenkonia stercoripullorum | reverse complement strand
ATATTGAAGATGACCCAGCTCGGCTCGAAACGAGCGAAGACTCGCAACGGCTCGCCGGTCTCAGTCGCAGCGGTCCGACGCCCGTCATCGTCAGCACCGGTGTCAGGGACTGAGTCTCCCCCGGCGCTGCTCACATCAGGCCCAGGCTCGTGCAGGAGCCCGGAATCTTCTGCCGAGGGCACCCGACTGAGCAGTTCGTTCTGCAGAGCACGGGCGTCGTCGGCGCTCAATGCGTCCAACGCCAGAGCGGACTCGCCTGCTGCGGCTTGCTGCCCTGCCCCGATGTTCACCACTCTCATCCGCGCTATGCGGTGGCGCAGCTTCGCCTCCACATCCACGCTGCGAATCCGGTCCCGCTGAATAGAGCGGTGCCGCCGCATCACGACTCCGGTGGCCAACTCCACATGCGACGGCGTGACGCGGAAGCGGGTAAAGATCCAGCGCACCACATCGAAGATGGCGCCCAGGACGCCGAAAGCAGCCAGGCCGATCAGCGGCCACATCTGACCAGAGGCATCGACGCCGAACAGCAGGATAGCCACCACCGCAGGCAAGACCGAGAGCATGCTGATGATCAGGTCCACCCAGATGATCCGGCCGCTGAGCCGCTTCCATGCCGTCGTGGCGTCGCTGGTGAGGGCATTCTGCTCTGCCGGCCCACGGTTGACGGAGCTCATGTGGCGTCTCCGGGGGTCTGCTGAGTGATTTCAGTCAGCTTCTCGGCCAGGCCCGCGGCGGTCTTCTGGTCGAGTCCGCCGATGTCGATGGCCCCGTAGGAGGAAGCGGTGGTCACCCGCAATGTCGAGAGCCCCAAGAGCTGCTCCAAGGGGCCGCGTAGCGCATCCACTGTCTGCACGCGGGACAGCGGAGCAGCACGCCACTCCCGCACCAGCCAGCCACTGCGGGCATAGACTGCCTCCGGCGTCGTTTCCCATCGGTGCACGCGGTACCGCCACAAGGGCTCGATGACGACGCCGACCACAAGGAGCACACCGGCGACCGCTATGAGCCACGCCAGCCAGGGACGCGCAGGCTCCCACCACGCATAGGCGACGATGGATGCAGCCAGGATCGGCACGCTCAGCAGCAGCGACTGCAGCACCCACCACCCCATGGCTCGTCGCTCCACCCGATGGGCAGGCGGACGCAGCGCGAGATGGCCAGAGGTCAGAGCCCTCTGCCCCGAGCTGGCACTTTCAGGCGTATCCGAGACAGCCACGTCATAGGTAGTATCGTTCACTCTTCCAATCTAGGACCCGGACAGGGCCGCTCAGAGGTGCCAAAAGTCACGACTTGACGTCCCTTGACCATCACCCCACGTGAGACATGACACTAGCGGTATGGAAACGTTCAACGCATTCAGCATCAGCCCTGTCCCTGCGCCTGGCCCGTCAGCATCCTCACCGAAGCATTCAAGCCCCAGCGCCATCAGCCGGGTACGACGACGTGGCACTCTCCACTCCACGGGCGCCGGCCCGCGTCACTGCGTGCCGGTCCACTCCTCGACCAGCGCGCGGTGCTCATCCGTCTCCAACCATTGCTCCACCGCTTGGCTTTCCTCGTCGCTATCGGCGGCGTGAATCTCGTTGAGCAGGGAGAAGAGTTCGTCGTCGAGCGCGAAATCTTCCAGCAGAGTCATCAGCGGCTCATTCTCCTGGGCTTCATCGCTGGCAATGACGTGGTACTGGTCGTCGTCGGTGAAGACGCCCTCGGGGTCGTCCAAGAATTTCATGTCGTACTCTTCCACGGCCCAATGCGGGGCCCAGGCTGTCACGACCACGGGCTCCTCATCAGCGACCGAGCCCTGGAACTCCGCAAGCATCGCCGCAGTGCTGCCCTCGACGATGTCGAAGTCACCCAGGTCGTAGGCCTCCTCCGCCTCGCCGAGTTCGTCCATCAGCCCGGAGCCGGCTTCGATGCCGACGATCCGGCCGCCGACCTCATCAGCGTTCCCTTCGAGGTCCTCGATGCTTTCGGCCTCCACGAACTGCGGGACCGCCAGCCCATGCAGCAACGGCTCGTGCCAGGTCGCCACGATCTCGAAGTCGTCACCATAGGTATCCCAGTAGGACGCATGGGTGCCTTGGAGTCCGCCCATGAAGAGGTCGGCTTCGCCATCGGCCACGTCCGCGTAGACCGCGGCAGGCTCCAGTTGCAGCAGCTCGACGTCGGCGCCCTGTTCCTCGAGGATGTGCTCCCAGAGGTAGGTCGCGGCCATCACCTCGTCCCAGGCGACATAGCCGATCGTGACAGTCCCCAGATCGTCTTCCGCCTCCGCGGAGTCACCTTCTCCGCATGCGGTCAAGGCCAGGGTTCCGGCCCCCATGATCACTGCGAGTTGAAGTCTGCGAGCATTTCTCATCGGTGGTCCCCTCTCGATGCCCTCCGAGTCGGAGGGTCGGCAGCTGTGCGGTGAGCGTGCTGATGATGCAGGTGATACACGACTGTAGTTTGTGATCACACATCACACAACCCTTTTCTTGCTCGCAGGTACCTTCCCAGGGGGTCAGAGGCACCGCATGCCAGGAACAGGAATCACGCGCCGGAGACACTCCATTCTGGGAACGGGTCGGGTAGAGACTCCCAGGCGCGGGAGCCTGCGAGGAGCTCCTGGTCCGTAAGCGCCGCCTCGTCCAAAGCCGCGAACAAGGCGTCGGCATCCCAGTCCATCCCGATGAAGGCGATGTCCTGACCGAAGGCCAGCGGCTCTTCCTCCACAGTGACAGGGTGCAGCAGATGATGCTTCCCGATGTGCTCCCACTGGGCGGTGACCTCCGCGCGAGAAGCCAGCTGGAGGAACCCGACAGAGCGCAGGCACACCCCGAACTCCCCTGCCAGAAGCCGGTTCTCGATGACATCGGCCAGACGTCCAGGGTGGAAGGGCCGCAGCTGTTCATAGCGGGCCACGCTGACTCGAGGATGTGTCCCGGCCGGCTCGAAGGCACCGTTGAGCACGCAGATCCACCCCGCCCCGGTGTGCTCGGTGCTCAGCGGGGGGCGCGGGATGAGTCGACCCGCTGCGCCCTTGTCGCCCAGAGCCTCGTGCGAGCCCTGGGCCGCGGAACCGAAGCACTCGTCCGCGCAGCGAATCTCGGCCAGCGGGCTCAGGTGACTCAGCAGCGCGCATGCGGCAGAGAGATCGTCCGGATCGAGAAGGTGCCCGTCGGCCACAGCGATAGTGGAGGCGAACTCCATCGCGGCGACTGCCAGCGATGCGGCCGAAGCGTATAGCGGGCCGTCGTCGTCTGCATATGCGAGCGGCGGGACCTGGACATGCTGCTCCTCACAGAGCTCACTGATCAGATGCGCCGCGTCGACGACGCAGACGAGGTCCATCAACGACGTCGAGGCCTCGTCGCTGGCGAGCTCTCCGATCAGCCGCTGCACCGGCGTCTCCGAGGGCAGCTCCACAACGCATCCCGCCGCGCCCGGCACACGCGACATGAGATCCAGCGCCCGGTCGAGGCCGTCCGGCTCACTGCGCAGCCACCCGGCTGAGACGAGCACCATCCCGTACGTGGCCGCAAGACGCCGCGCATAGCCCTGCCGGTGCGGCGCGCAGGACCCCATGACGGCGATCACCGGCAGCTTGGCATCGCGCGGGCTCCCCTGCGACGCATTCCCCTGCGGCGCGTCCTCCTGCGGCACCTCGCCCATTGAGCCTGCTCCTTTCTCGTTGCTCCAGACCATGTCCGTCCAGACCATGTATAGTTATTGCTAATGATACTCAT
>DXGD01000014.1 GCA_019114115.1 Candidatus Nesterenkonia stercoripullorum | reverse complement strand
CGTGATCGTCTTCGATCTCGATGCCCGCGGCTGCCTCCCCGTCGTCGCTGCTGTCGTCGTCACCGTTGTCGCCACCGCAGGCAGACAGCGCGAGAGTGGCGACGGCGGCCACGGAGAACAGGCCGAGCCGGCGTCGCAGGGAATCGTCTGAAGTCGTCATAGGCATGGAATACCCTCCTGGGAAATATGATGATCGATGAGCGCATAGAGGCATTCGCTATTTTGCGCTAGATGACTTAGCTTAGCCTAAGCACAACCGAACCTACACAGCGGCTGAGCAGATTTCAAACCGGCGTCCACGTGATGAGATGCCTCCCACCCGGCACGAGGGCACGGCTGGTGGGGACGGTGTGTGGGATACGCTTCCTCGTGATGCCTGATTCACCGCTCGCCCCGGTCCTCACCCCCTCCGGCTGGGAGCTGCTCAACGGCCTGCCGGCCTACGACACCATCGACCCGGTCGCTCTGAACCTGAAGCTGCGCCAGCAGGGTCATGCCCCCGAGACCGTTGCCGCCGCACTGAGCCAGGCCGAGCTGCGCGCCCGCGGACGCCGGAAATTCGCGGAATTCGCGGCCTCGATGCTCTTCACCCGCGAAGGACTGGAACAGGCCACGCGCCTTTCCGTGGCAAGCCTGCACGCCGAGCGGTTCCGCCGGGCGGGACTCACCGACGTCGCAGATCTGGGCTGCGGACTCGGCGGGGACTCGATGGCGCTGGCAGCACTGGGGCTGAATGTCGTCGCCGTCGACGCCGACGAGACGACGGCTGCGGTGGCGACTATGAATTTGCGCACATTTCCTGAGGCTCAGGTCCTGCACACCACGGCAGAGGACTTCATCGCGGAACGAAGCCCGCTGCCCGAGGGCTGGGGGATCTGGTTAGATCCCGCCCGACGTGACCTCGACAAGGGCCGATCCTCGCAGGGCAGGGCCTCACGACTGTGGGACCCCGAGGCCTTCTCACCGCCGCTGAGCTTCGTCACCGAACTGGCCGCCACCGGCGTCCCGCTCGGCGTGAAGCTCGGGCCAGGCATTCCGCACGATCTCATACCCTCCGGCTGCGAAGCCGAATGGATCAGCGTGGACCGCGAGGTCGTGGAGGTGGTGCTGTGGTTCAACGCACTGGCCCGCCCAGGGGTCCGACGCGCGGCGACGGTGCTGACCCACGCCGGCCACGGTGATGCCGAGGTCGCGCGCCGCCCGGAGTCCCCAGCCCGTCCGGAGTCACCGGCCAGCCCAGAGCCCCTGGCCAGCCCGGAGCCCTCAGCCCGCCGTGAGTCAGCTGAACTCACCTCGAGTGCAGATTTCGGAGACCGTCATGGTGAGGATCACTCCTCCTCACAGGCCCCCGTCAGCGGCGTAGAGGGCCTGGTGGGGATACTGTACGAGCCCGACGGCGCGGTGATCCGCGCCGGTCTGGTGAGCGATCTGGCTGCAGCACCAGAGGGCAGGCTGCTTGACGAGCACATCGCCTATTTCACGGCTGATGAGGAGCTCGCACCTGAACTGCGCCGGCTCGCCCGTGGATACGCGATCCGGGAGGTCATGAGCTTCAGCGTGAAGCGGCTCCGGCGCTGGGTGCAGGAGGAGGGGGTGACCTCGCTGGAGATCAAGAAGCGCGGGGTCGACGTCGTTCCGGAGCAGCTGCGCCGGGAGCTGCTGGGGCGGAAGAAGGCCGCCAAAGGCGCAGCGGTGCACCGGAGCCTGGTGCTGACCCGGATCGGCCGGCAGCGGGTGGCTGTCGTCGTCGATCCGCTGCCCTGACCTCGCCCTGAGCGCGAGCCACCCCATTCATCGGGCTGAGCGGGCACTTCCACGGAGTCGATCACGTGCCCAGGATCTCTCCGAATGGGGACGGCTCCAAGCTCAGCAGCCGGACTCGCCGCGTTCCGCCTCGCCTACGGCGACCGGCAGGGCCCCCGGCGCCTCCCCGCCGTCGAGCACCTCGACCAGGGCCTCGAAGGACTCCGCCGACCGGCCGTAGAGCGCGATCTGCGTCTCGGCCGTGGCGTCATCAAGGGCCCCCGGGTTGTCCAGCGCCACTGCGACGTCGCCACCGGCGGTCCCCTGCGCGCTGCCCAGCAGCACGACGTCGAGGCCTTGTCCGACCGGTATGCCGGCAGCCTCGGCTGCCGCGCTCAGGCGAGCGCGATCCGTCTCGTCCCCGCCCTGGATCTGAATGCCCGTGGAGGCCAGATCGGCCTGGCATGTCCCGCTCACCAGCGTGACCGACTCCGCGGCGATGTCCTCGGCCACGGCGTCCGGGTCAGGGTCGAGGACTTCGGAGGTCCCGGCAGCCGGCAGGTCAGCCGCCTCCACGTCACCGGTGTCCGGGGCTTCACCCTGGAGGGCTTCAAGATCTCCTGAGGCCAGTTCCTGCTGCCACAGCATGAGCGCGGCGACGCGTTCGGCGGCCTCGCTCAGCCGGTCGGCGGAGAGCTCATCGGATTCCACCGCTTCCACGATCGCGGCATGGGCGGCTGTCACATCAGCAGGCATGAGCAGCAGGTCTGCACCGGCGCTGAGCGCCCTGACCACAGCATCTTCGGGACCGTAGCTTTGAGCCAGCGCCCCCATGTTCATCGCATCGGTGACGACGACGCCGTCGTGCCCCATATCGCGCAGCTGCTGGTAGGCCTCCGAGGACAGCGATGAGGGAACGCCCTCTTCCAGCGCAGGCACTTCGATATGGCCCATCATCATCATCGGCGCACCCGCGTCGATGGCTTCGCTGAAGGGCACCCAGTCGTTCGCGGTCAGCTCTTCGATGCTGGAGTCCTGGACGGGCAGGGTCTCATGCGAGTCCTCAGTGACTGACCCGTGCCCGGGGAAGTGCTTGATCGAACCGGTCACCCCGGAATCGGCGAGGCCGCGGATCCCGGCCAGACTCAGATCGGCGACGGCGTCGGCGTCGGAGCCGAAGGAACGGCTGCCGATAGTCGGGTCCTCTGCGCCCACGGTCACGTCCCCGTTCGGGGCGAAAGCGGCCGTGAAGCCGAGGTCCGCCAGC
>DXGD01000197.1 GCA_019114115.1 Candidatus Nesterenkonia stercoripullorum | reverse complement strand
CGAGCATTCCACGTTCCAGCTCGAGACCCGCGAGCTGGCCGGAGCCGAGCGGCACAGCCACCGCTGAGGGCGACGGCGCAGAACAGCTCAGTGCTGCTCAGCGACGCATCGAGACGGCCCGGCGAGTCAAGCCCAGTGGCGCTCAGCGCCGTTCATCGCGGACGCTGGAGTTCGATCACGCGATCCATCGCATCGTCAGGGGCCAGCCGGTTGCGATCCTCAGCACCGCAGCGAGCGCACCGGTGGATCAGCACGAATCCCTTTTTGCCCGAATGATCGACGCCGACAGGCTCCATCACCCCACCGCACTGCGCCTGGCGGTCACCAGGGAGAACATCGACGTGACGCGAATGCAGGCACACCGGGCAATGATTTCGGTAGCTGCCACCACGCTGCGCGCTGACGACGGCGCCGCAGTTCAGACAGGTGAAGCCGGTGTTCTCATGGGCTCGGCTCACGACCGGCTCCGTGGAGAATGAGCAGCCATCGCCGAGGCGTACAGGCACACGGCACCCGCAACAGCGACGTTGAGAGACTCGGCAGCCCCATACCGAGGGATCGCGACGACGGCATCAGCAGCGGCCCGCTCGGCGTCGTCGAGCCCCTGAGCTTCATTGCCCAGCAGCCACAGGGTCGGCTCCTGCAGGGTCTGCACCTGGCTCAGCAGCATATCGGCATGACCATCCGCGGCCAGGACCTGCATCCCTTCGGCACGCGCAGCGGCAGCCGCCTCGGCTGCCCCACGCAGCGGAACCACCGGTATGTGGAAATGCGATCCAGCTGCGGCCCGTACTGCCTTGGGGCTGAACGGATCCGCAGTGCCGGTGGTGACCACGACCGAGGCCGCGCCGGCAGCATCGGCAGTCCGCACCATCGTGCCCACATTGCCCGGGTCCTGCACACGGCACAGAGCCAAGGAAAGCGCACCACCGCGAACATCTGGTGAGCTTTCGGCACTGAACTGGGCAGGTATCCGGCACACCGCCAGAACCCCTTGTGAAGTGACCGAATCACCCATGGTGCCCAGCACTTCGGGACTGGCTTCGCGCACGAAGATGCGGGACGGGGCCTGGTTGGCCTCGCCGGCCTGGGGCTGAGCAGCGAGAGCGAGGCTGATGAGCTCCGCAAGCTCGGAGCCTTCCTCGAGGAGCTCTGGTGCGTAGTACAGCGCATCCAGCATCGGCAGCGCTGCGGCGGCAGCCGCGCCATCCGGGCTCAGCCACAGTCGCAGCGCCTCCGCCACGGACTGCGGCCCTTCAGCGAGGAAAAGACCGGTGCGCTGACGCGCAGAACGCCCCGCCAGAGAGGCAACCTTGCGCACCCGGTCAGCCCGGGGGTTGGTCAGTCTCTCGACGGGGCGTTCTGAACTGAGCACGTCAGCTTATGAGGTCAGCTGACCAGCTCAGGCAGCTTTGGGTGCGTTGACATCGCTGGGCAGAGCCGCGCGTGCCGTGTTCACCAGTGCGCTGAAGGTCTGGGCGTCTGAGACAGCAAGCTCAGCCAGCATGCGACGGTCAACCTCGACTCCAGCAGCCTTGAGGCCCTGGATGAAGCGGTTGTACGTCATTCCCTGCGCACGGGCAGCAGCGTTGATGCGCTGGATCCACAGGCGACGGAAATCGCCCTTGCGCTTCTTCCGGTGCTGGTAGTTGTAGGTGTATGAGTGCAGCAGCTGCTCTTTGGCCTTGCGGTACAGCCGTGACCGCTGGCCACGGTAGCCGGATGCCCGGTCAAGAACTTTGCGGCGCTTCTTGTGGCCGTTGATGGCCCTCTTCACGCGTGCCATATGAAATCTCCTTGGATCAGAAAGTCTTAGTGCTCAATGCTGCGAGGCCCTCAGGGCCTCGGCGTGTGATACTCGCCAGAGGCTGGATCAGATGCCCAGCATGCGCTTGATGCGCTTCTCGTCGGCCTTGGTGACGATGCGGTCACCAGCCAGACGGCGAGTCAGACGCGAAGACTTGTGCTCCAGGTAGTGACGGCGGTTGGCCTGCTGCCGCTTGATCTTGCCGGTGCCGGTGAGCTTGAACCGCTTCTTGGCCCCGCTGTGGGTCTTCATCTTCGGCATAATCGCCTACTCCTTCTTATGGTTCGAAACCTGCAGCGCCTCGTCTTCATCAGATCGCGCGGTGGGTCCTGGTGCACGAAGGCCTAAGCCTCGCGTGAACCGACCCGCACCGGCGACGGCGCAGAGGTGGGCCGCGTCACGACTCCGACTCGCTTCGTCAGCGAGTGGAGCGTGCCGGCCCCTTGGCATGGGCTGCTCCAGGTGCTCACAGCACCCTTCAGCAGACCCAGCGTTCTACTATACGGGAGAAACCCTGATCGGCGGAAGTCGCCGGGGATCTCAGAGGTTGCGCAGCTCTTCAGGGAGGTAATCAGCCATCGAGTTCGACAGTGGCTGAACGTCCTTCTTCTCCGTGGAGACACGCTGGTTGTTCTTACGTGTCCGCCGATCTCCGCGGGCCTCGCCCTTGTCCTCTTCGGACTCAGCTTCGGCCGCTGCCTGGTTCTTGGCCTGCGCCTTCGCTTCGGCCTTCGTCTTGAGCGGACCGACGACCATCACCATGTGACGTCCATCCTGACGCGGAGAGGATTCCACCGAGCCGAGGTCAGCGACGTCTTCTGAGAAGCGCTGCAGCAACCGCACGCCCATCTGCGGGCGCTGCTGCTCACGACCGCGGAATTGGATCATGGCCTTGACCTTGTCACCGGCTTCGAGGAAGCGGCGGGCATGGCCCACTTTGGTCTCGTAGTCGTGATCGTCGATCTTCAACCGGAAACGGACTTCTTTGAGAGTCGTCGTCGTCTGGTTCTTCCGGGATTCGCGGGCTTTGACGGCAGCTTCATACTTCCACTTGCCGAAGTCCATCAGTTTGCACACCGGGGGCTTCGCTCCGGGCGCGACCTCCACGAGGTCGAGATCCGCTTCCGAAGCAAGCCGCAGGGCGTCTTCGATTCTGACGATGCCGACCTGCTCCCCCTGAGGACCGACAAGGCGGACTTCGGGTACGCGGATTCGTTCGTTGATGCGTGGTTCGCTGATCTGTCTAGCTCCTATTGCGGTGATGAACTGTGAGGCCCCCAGCAGCGCGCGCCGGTCAGACATGCATCTGATGCGCGGCCCTCCCTGCTTCGCGAGCCGACTGGGCGTTTCGCGCGGGCACTCGTATTATGACAAGCTTACCAGCATGCACAGCGAGCAGAACACCTCTGATATGCCTGATCCCGGCGCGGCGCAGGAACCCGACCTCCAAAGCCTGGTCGACGATCGCACTCGAGACATCGCCGAAGTGCCTGCCGTGGAATTGATCAACACCGTCGCGGTGCATCTTCTCAGCGCCGCCGCAGTGAAGACAGGCCTCGCCGATGATCCGGCGGCGTCGGACCTCAAAGACCTCGACGAAGCACGCAAACTCATCACCGCTCTGGCCGGCCTCGTCACGGCGGCCGCACCCGAGGTCAGCTCCACGCATGCGGCTCCCTTGCGGGACGGGCTCCGCTCCGTCCAGCTGGCCTTCCGCGAAGCCTCCGCCGTTCCCGACGCTCCGGGCCAGGGCCCCGGTGAGAAGTGGACTGGTCCGGTCTCCTAGAGGTCCCGGGCTCCCGCGGGCCCAGCACCCCCACCTGGAGATCCGAAGGTCCGCGGCCCCCCAAGCCACTGCCTCATGGGGCCGGTGAAGAGCAGGACCAGGGTCAGCGCAGCAGGGACCACATACAGCAGGCCCACTGTCACGAGCCCTCCGGCGAAGAAGCCGAAAGAGAGCACGACGATCATGAGCTCGAGCACTGCTGCGGGCGTACGCGCTGACACTGCCCCGAGGAAAATACGGAAACCCAGCAGAATGAGCACTCCGCCAGCCACTGCGTAGAGGGCCACCAGCAGGATCTGCCCCACTGTGTCGAGC
>DXGD01000196.1 GCA_019114115.1 Candidatus Nesterenkonia stercoripullorum | reverse complement strand
TGGCCGACGACGTCGTTCGTGCCGCACTGAGCGCCTCGGTGGACGCGGCCATGTACTGGCAGCGGCCTGACGGCGTGGACGGCCTTTGCCGGACTGCTGACGTGTGCGAAGCACTCCGGCCCGCGGCTGAGCTGCTGGCGGAGTCGGAGTTCGCGTCGTGGTTCGACGCTGATATGGACCCGCTGGACCAGTATGAATGCTGGCCCGACGGCGACGCCGCATGGCCGGGCGGCCTGCCCGTGGACTGGGACGCGTGGCGAACGTCAGTGGTGGCGAGCGAGCACTCCTCGCGCGGCAACCTGCGTGCGGACAGCCCGCGTGCCTGTGCGGGCGGGGTGTGGGCGTCCCTGCCCTATCCCGCCGCTGCGGTGACCACCCGGCGGGTACGGGGTGTCCCGCTGGGCCTTGATATGGAGGAGGACTCGATGCAGCCCGAGGCCGCCAGGGTGAACCGATGCGCTGTCCACCCTGGTTCGCGGGTCCTGGAGATCGACAGCGCTGAGACCTGGGCCCAGCTGTGTCAGCAGTACCCGCTCGAGGTCACTGCCCAGATGCGTGGCATGTGGTGGGACACTACCGGTCGCGACGGGCGCTGGGTCATCCCCGACTGGTCCTGCGTCGCCGAGCACTACGACGCCGTCCACATGCAGTGCCGGGCGTACCTTGCCGCGGCTGGCACCGTGATAGACGTCGACGGCGAGGCCGCCTCCGTCATTGCGGGCTGGGCTCCGGATTCGACAGTGTGGTTCAGGAGAGTGGGGCTCACCCGTGGTGAAGAGCGCCGCTGGTCCCTCGACGAGGACGAGGTATGGAGGCCAGACTGGGCTGGTTCTCCTGACTAGTCGTCTTCTCCTGAGTCGTCGAGCAGCTCGAGGCTCAGCTGCCGGGCGTCGAGCTGTCCCAGTGCCCGCTCGAGAGTCTCAGAGCTGAAAGAGCCTTCGCCGCGTGCAGAGAACAGGGCCTGCCGCTGCGCCTCGACCACGTTCAGCTCATCCTGGACCGATTGCGGCGCCGTGGAATGCGCTGACGCGGCAGCGGGAGCAGGGCGGATGGCCGCGAGGATCGCGTTCAACTCCTGACGCTCGGTCTCCAGCAGCTCAGGGCTGCGCGCCGCCGGCTTGAGCAGCCGCACGACGAAGCCCAGCGTGGTGCCTTGAATCAACAGGGACCCTGTGGCCAGGAAGAACGCGGCCAGGATCAGCAGTGACCGATGGGGGGTCTCCGGGGGGAGCGTCTGCGCGGCGGCCAGCGTGATAGCCCCGCGCATCCCCGCCCAGACCAGCACGCCGCCTTCGCGCCAGCCGAACGGCGCAGTGCGCAGGTAGTCGATGTCGGCGAGCATGCGCCGCTCCCACAGGCCGATCCGGTGCTGGCGGGGGTCCGCCTCGTCGGGCGTGGGGTGGGTGCTGCGCCGCCGTCGTCGTTCCTCGATATGCGGGGCGATGCGCTCGGCCCTGCGGGAGCGCCGGGTGAGGCCGGCCATCAGCGGGGCCAGATACGCCGCGCGGATGAGCAGGACGGCGCCCAGGCCGATGGCCGCGATGAGGACGGCCGGACCAACATGCCCGTGCACCTCCTCGACATCGAGGATCAGTCCGTAGATCTCCAGCCCCATGAGAAGGAAGATCAGGCCTTCCAGGACGAGTTCGATCGTGCGCCACACCTGATCCACGGAGAGCCGGTGCTGGGCTGAGAGAACTCGAGGTGACCGATGCCCGGTGACCAGCCCGGCCACGACGGCGGCGAAGAGGCCCGAGGCGCCCAGGAGCTCGGCGGGGACGGAGGCCAGAAAAGGGGCCGTCAGCGAGATCACCGTATTGACCGTCGGGTCCTTTGTCTGACGCCGCGCCCAGAGCGTGGCATGAGCCACCGCGACACCCAGGATCAGCGCGACCACGATGGCGAAGGCGAAGGTGCCCACAGCCGACCAGAACCCCACCGCCGCGGCCGCACCGGCCACCGCCGTGCGCAGCAGCACCAGCGCGGTCGCATCATTGAGCAGGCTCTCGCCTTCGAGCATGGTGACCGTGCGCCCGGACACCCCGGACTGCCGGACGATCGAGGTGGCCACAGCATCTGTGGGACTGATGATCGCTCCGAGTGCGATGCCCCACCAGATGTCGAGGCCGGGCACGACGAGCGTGAACACGAAGCCCAGCGCCACTGCCGTGAGCAGGACGAGCGCCACCGAGAGGCCGCTGATCGCGCCGAAGTCCCGGCGGAACTCCATTGTCGGCACGGACACGGCCGAGGCGTAGAGCAGCGGAGGCAGCACGCCCGCGATGATCCACTCCGGATTGACCGAGATCGCCGGGACCGCCGGGATGAAGCTCACGCCGATTCCCACGAGCACCAGCAGCAGCGGCGCGGCCAGCCTCAGCCGCGGCGCAAGGATCCGCGATCCGGCGATGACCAGCAGTGCCAGCACGATGACGATCAGCGCTTCCATCTACTGGACCTCCGGGCCACTGAACCTCCGTGCAGAATGCATGGACAGGATTCTTCCAGACTGGGTCTGATGCCGATACACCGCAGGCGCGTCACGGGCGCTTATGCAAGGCAGCTCACATGCGCAGGGCTGCCCGAAGAGCCTGCGCGGCGACTTCGCGCTCATCCTCGGCCTGCGGGCCGGCGGCGATGAGCACCAGGGCCGGCGTCGAGGGTCCGGCGCTGCGGGCACGCCGGTCGACTCTGCCGGCGGAGAGCTGGATATCGTGCCAGACGCCCTGGGCGTCCTGCAGCACCCCTTTGGCCCGCACCAGACGGTCAGCCTGCTCACTGAGAGCTGTAGCCAGTACTGACATGTCGATGCCGTTCAGATCCCTCAGCGTCACCGAGGAATGACGTGCAGCATGATCGTCCGGGGAGCCAGCGTCTGGCAGATCGCCTCCAACTGCAGGGGAGCCGGACCTGCTAGCTGCCACGAAGGCCGCAGCGGCTGCGGTACCGGGGTCCGCGGCGTCGTGGAGAAGAATGCGGGCCGTGGGCGCTGCCTCGGAGCACCTCTGCCGGGCAGACTCGATCTCGGGCGGGATCGCGAGGTCCGTCTTGGTGAGGAGCACGACGTCGGCCACCGCCAGCTGGCGTTCGACCGTATCGCTGACGTACTCGTTGCGCAGCAGGCCGGCGATCGCCGTCGTGTCGGCACATACCAGGATGGGCCCGGCGGAGAACCCGGGGTAGGCGCGCCAAGAGGCCAGCTGCCTTGGATCGCCGACTCCGCTGACCTCGCACAGCACCCGGTCGAGATCCGCTCGGGCGGCCAGCGCGGTCATAGTGCGGGAGACATCATCGGTGATCTGGCAGCAGATGCAGCCATTGGTCAGCTCGATGGTGTCCTGGGAGGAGGAGGCGATCAGCGCGGAATCGATGTTGACGCTGCCGAAGTCATTGACGACGACAGCCGTGCGCCCCGGCAGGACCCCGTCGAGCAGCCGGTTGATCAGCGTGGACTTTCCTGACCCCAGGTACCCGCCGATGATGCCCAGCTCTGCGGGCATCAGACCGAGTCCGTGTCTTCCTTGGCCGGGGCGGGGCTCGCCTCCGCAGTGTCGGCCACGACAGTGCTGGCATGGTACTGGCCTCCCACGACGGTGCCGAGGACCCGCACCGAGGGGAGGTCTTCGGTAGCGAGACGAAGGGGGTCCTCGTCGAGGACGGCGAAGTCGGCGAATTTCCCCGCCTCCAATGACCCCACTTCATGGTCCATCTTCAGCATATAGGCCGCCCCCAGCGTGACCGCTTCCAAGGCTGCTTCCACGCTCAGGCGCTCGTGCTCGCCCAGCACCCGGCCAGAAGGAGTCAGCCGTGTCGCGGCATGCTTCACCGTGCGCAACGGCCCCAGCGGGGTGACGGGCGTATCGGAATGCAGCGAGATCGGCACCCCGAGACGGACGGCAGTGGCGGCGGCATTCATGCGCTTCGCCCGGTCGGGACCCACCGTGAAGTCCGCGTGCTGGTCGCCCCAGGACCAGATGTGGTTGCCGAAGATGTTCGCACAGGCGCCCAGGGCCTTCAGCCGCCGGTACTGGGCCGCCGTCGTCATCTGCGAATGGGTGCAGGTGTGGCGATGATCCGGGCGCGGGTGGGAGATCAGGACGGTCTCCAGGGTGTCCAGGAACAGCTGCGTGGCCTGGTCGCCGTTGCAGTGCACGTGGATGAGCGCTCCGGCCCGGTGGAATGTCTCGAAGGCTTCGAGGAACTCCTCGGGCGTGACATTCCACATGCCGTTGGGCTGATCGCCGAAGTAGCCAGGTTCCGACAGGCGCGCGGTGAAGCCCTGGATGGATCCGTCGAGCATGAGCTTGACGTTGCCGAAGCGCAGCTTGTCCGTGGAGAGCCCGCGCAGGCGTGACAGGCGATCGGCGGCCTCCGGCAGTGACCGCGAGACTTTCCCGACGCCGGCGCCGAAGTGGAACACGTTGAGCCGGGCGGGGAAGTCCTCGCCGATGCAGGAGCGGTAGAGGTCGACGCCGTCGTCCTCCATGAGGATGAGCGAGCCGAGGTCGGTCAGCGTCGTCGTCCCGGTGTTGACGCCCTCCTGCCCGAACTTCTCCAGTGCGGCTGCGTCGATGGCCAGCGGGCCGCTTCCCGCGGTGAGCTCGGCGACCAGGCCCATCGCGGCGAATTCGTCGAGCACGCCGGTGGGCTCTCCGGCGTCGTCTTTGATCACGCCTTCGACCTCGGCTGCGGCGTCGATGCCGAAGCGGCGCAGAACCGGCGTGTTCACAGAGCAGGAGTGCGCGCTGGTGTGGATCACATGGATCTGGCGCGTGGCTGAGACGGTGTCCAGGTCCTGGGCGGCCACGGCGCGGCCGCCCAGGTGCATGGGGTCCAGCCCCCAGGCCATGAGCGGGGTGTCAGGATCCTCGAGTGCTGCATCGGCTTCCTTCAGCCGGTCCAGCACATCGTCCACCGTGTGGCAGGCAGGCCAGTGCCGTCCCGTGGGGTCGGTCCGGTCTTCGAATCCCACGTAGGTATCCGTCCATGCATTGCCAGTGCCCGCATGGCTGTGCGCCTCCACGAATCCGGGCAGCAGGACGGAATCGGCGAAGCGCTCGTCCAGCTGGGCGCCAGAGTAGGACATCAGGTCGGCGAGCGCACCCACGGCGCGGATGCGCTCGCCCCGTACCGCCACCGCCTCGGCGACGGGCTGGGCCGGATCCATCGTGCGGATCATGCGGGCAGGGTAGACGATCGTCGGTTTCATCGCGGCTTCAGTCATCAGTTCCTTCTCTGTGTCTGGTGCTGGGTGCGTCCTGCGGGTGCCGTGGCGCCGGGCGCATAGGTGTGAGGTGATGGTGCCAGGAGAGTTTCTCCTATCATCTCAACAGCGCCGGGTGACCGTCGGATTAGCTGGCACCGGCAGTGACGTCTTCGGGGTTTTCCGAGCCCAGGCGTTTGCGGTCGTGGAAATAGGCGGTGACCTTCTCGTCGGGAGAATGCGCGGTGCCCAGGCTCACTGCCACCAGCAGCACGGCTGAGACGACGAGTCCGGGCCCGATCTCATGGATCCCGAGCGGCTGTCCCGCGATCCGCCAGAGTAGAGCAGCGGCGACAGCTCCAACAATGCTGACAATGACCCCGGCCTTCGTGGCTCGTCGCCAGAACATTGCGGCCATCACCGGCATGACCAGCGACGCTGCGGTGAAGGAGAGCGCCACTTGGTATATCGCGATGATGTCTTCGATCAGCAGGGCGATGAGCAGACCCAGAAACGCCATGGCGGCCACGGAGAGCCTGGAGACCTTCAGGATGCGCTCGTCGTCGGCCTGGGGATTGACCCAGCCTTGGTAGATATCTTTGGAGATGTTGATGGCGCCGCTGAGCAGGAACGACGTCGCACCCGTCAGGAGTGCGGCCAGGAGGGAGACCATGAGCAGGCCACCGAACCAATCGGGGAACAGGTCCACGATGAACATCGTGTAGACCGAGTCCGGGTTGGTCTCAGCGGGAAAGACCTGCACTCCTGCGATGCCGATAAGGATGGCCATGACGCCGATGATGCCGGAGATGATGAACCCCACGATCACCGCTGACATGCCGGTCTTCACGCTGCGTGCGGCTGTGATGCGCTGCCACGTGGTCTGCCAGACGATATAGAAGGGACCGAAGACGAGGAACCAGTTCAACATCTCCGTGGTGCCGATGCTGCCGAAGCTCAGGAGGTCACTCGGCGCCGAGCGGACGAATTCCGTGGGGCCACCTACGTAGATGATGCCGAAGATGAACGTCAGTGCGACACCTGCCAGGATGACGACCGTCTGGATCGCATCGGTCCACGCGACGCTGGGAAGTCCGCCGATCATCGTGAAGGCTATGATGACGACGAAACCGAGCAGGATCCCCCAGATATACGGCAGCTCCGTGATCGAGGAGAGGATCGAGGCCATTCCTACCAGCTGCATGCCGAACGTCGGAGTCATGTACATGAAGGCGATGATCAGGGCCGGCAGCAGAGCTGAGGCCTTGCCGAAGCGGCGGGCGAAGAGATCGGGCAGCGTGTAGAGCTTGAGCCTGCGGATAATGGGACCCAGAAGCAGCATCGACACGATGGTGAAGCCGACGAAGCTGATCACGGTGATGGAGTAGGAGATACCCAGATTGAATCCCTGTGCAGCTCCACCGATCAGGGCTGCCGAACCGGTCACGGTGGCGATGATCGAGCCGCAGATGGGGAAGAACCCCATCTTGAAATCTCCCATGATGTAGTTGTCCGCAGTCTTGACCGTCCGGGTGGCGACAAGGCTCACCACGAACAGCAGAACCAGGAACCCGATAATCCAGACCAAATGCCAATTCATGTGTCTCTGTACCTAAACTTCCTGGTCAGACTCTCCGACCGCACTGTGACGAAGCGTATACGCTCTGTGTCCCAGCACGCGAGCGTTTGTGGACAAAACGACGACGGGACTCAGCCGGCACCTTCTCATCAGGTGTCGGCTGAGTCCCGTCGTCGCGGAATGGATGGCGGTCATAGGCGAGCCAGATCGGCCAGTTCAGCGAATCTGCGTGTCCACATCCTCCAGCATTGCGTCGACACCCTGGATCAGGTGTTTCAGCTCCTCGTCCTGAGCCACCAGCGGAGGCGAGATCATCAGCATCGTCCCGCCGCGGTCATCGCCGCGCAGACTGACGCCGGTGCGTTTGAATGCGGCTGGCAGGATCTCGCGCAGAACTTTGAGATGCTCCTCATGGGTCAGTTCGCGGCCGCTGCTGCTGTCGGCCATCAGCTCCACGGCGTAGAAGTAGCCGGTGCCGCGCACATCCTTGACGCAGCGGTGCGCATCCTTCAGGCGGTCCAGCTCGGCCTTCAGGCCGGGCCCGCGGCTGCTGACGTTGTCGAGGATCTTCTCGTCGCGCATCGCCGAGATGTTCGCGTAGGCGATGGCCGTCGAGACCGGGTGCCCGCCCCAGGTGGCGCCGTGAGTGAAGACGCCGCCGGCATCGGAGTTGTAGAGCTCATCAACCAGACGACGCCGGGTGATCATGCCGCCCAGCGGTGCGTAGCCCGAGGTGGACCCCTTGGCGAAGGTGATGATGTCCGGGGTGACGCCGGTCAGGCCCTGGCCGAACCAGTGACCCAGCCGCCCGAAGGAGCAGATCACCTCGTCCGAGACCAGCAGGATGCCGTGCTCGTCGCAGATCGAGCGCAACTCCTGCCAGTACCCGTCCGGTGGGACGAGCGCGCCGCGGCCGTTCTGCACCGGCTCGGCGAAGATCGCGGCGATGGTGTCGCCGCCCTCTTCGGCGATGACCTCACGGATCGCGGTGATCGAGGGCAGCTCAGCTGCCGGTCCGCAGTCGCCGGTGTACCCCAGCGTATTGGGCACTTCGCGCACGCCCTGCAGCAGCGGCCGGAAGGGGTCCTTGATCGCGTTGAGCTGAGTGACGGAGAGCGCCCCCATCGTGACGCCGTGGTAGGCCATGTTGCGGGAGATGAACTTGGTGCGCTGCGGCTCACCCTGGCTGCGGTGGTACTGACGGGAGAACTTGATCGCGGTCTCCACGGCTTCAGACCCTGAGTTGACGAAGAACGTGGACTCCAGATCCTCGGGTGCCAGCTCGCCGATCAGTCCGGCCGCGGCGATCGCCGGCTCGGTGGCGCTGCCCCAGTTGCTCGCATAGGCCAGCTTGTGCAGCTGCTGGGCACCGGCCTCAGCGATATCGTGACGCCCGTGGCCCATGTTCACGCAGAACAGTCCGGCCAGGCCGTCGAGGACGCGGTTGCCGTCGGTGTCGGTCATATAGCAGCCGTTGCCGCTGGCATAGATGGGGAACCCGCCGCTGATCTGATCCCTGCGGGTGAAGTGCTGAAACAGATTCTGCCGGGCTCGATCACGCAGTGTCGTCGTGTCGAGCTGCTCTCGATCGGTGGTGACTCCGGTAGTCGTCATCCTCGGCTCCTTCAATTCGGGTCGGTGCGGCAATTCTGGTGGTGCGGCGCGACGGCGTCTGGTGCCGTCCGCGGCGTCGTCGTCGACGGCTATCAGGGAAGGTCCCTGCATGTGAGACGGGACACTAAGTATCAGGGCATCATGCTTGCCGGTTTAACGGCAGGACCAGAGGTGAGCCATTCGATGGCACCAGGCTGGTGTACGGGTACCGGCACGGGGCTGGTCTTATGGGATCGACGCCATCTGGTTCTGGCGCTGCGAAACGGCCCGATCCGATACTCGTGGTGTGCATCACGTGATGCCGAGAGAGCGGATCGTTGCGACGGCTCACCCATGTCCACTTGATTGTTCGTCCTGAACATTGTTCGTCCTGGACGGCAGGGGAGCGCAGCCGGTCCGCGGAACCACATTCCCCAAGGAGGATCATTATGCGCGTGGGCATCCCCGCTGAGGTCAAGAACAACGAGCATCGCGTCGCCATGACGCCGGCCGGGGTATATGAGCTCAGCTCCCAGGGCCACGACGTCTTCGTCCAGGCCGGTGCCGGACAGGGATCGACGATCTCCGATGAGGAGTTCCGCTCTGCCGGCGCGGCGGTCATCGACACAGCCGATGCCCTCTGGGCCGAATCTGAACTGGTGCTCAAAGTCAAGGAGCCGCTGCCGGAGGAGTATCACCGGCTCAGGCCAGGCCTGGGGCTGTTCACCTACCTGCACCTGGCAGCCAGCGAGTCCTGCACTCGCGCGCTTCTCGACGCGGAAGTCGACTCGATCGCCTATGAGATGGTCACGGCCCCGGACGGTTCGCTGCCGCTGCTCTTCCCGATGTCCGAGGTGGCCGGGCGGCTGGCGCCGCTGATGGGCCTTCAGCAGATGTTCCGGACCAATGGCGGGACCGGTGCGCTGATCGGCGGCGTCTCCGGGGTGAAGCCCGCGCGCGTGGTGATCATCGGCGCAGGGGTGTCCGGGATGAATGCCGTGGACGTGGCGACGAGCCTGTGGGCCGACGTCGTGCTGCTGGACAAGGACATCAGCAAGCTCCGCGCCGCCGACCGGATGTACCAGGGCCGGATCCGGACCGTCGCTTCCAGCAAGTACTCGCTGGAGGAGGAAGTGGCCCAGGCTGACCTGGTGATCGGCGCGGTCCTCATCCCGGGGGCCCGGGCACCGAAACTGGTCACCAATGAGATGGTGCGTCAGATGCGGCCCGGCGCCGTGCTCGTCGACATCGCCATCGACCAGGGCGGCTGCTTCGAAGATTCGCGGCCGACGACGCATGACGATGCCACTTTCCGGGTGCATGACGCGACGTTCTACTGTGTCGCCAATATGCCAGGCGCCGTGCCACGTACTTCGACATTCGCGCTGTCCAATGTGACGACGCCCTATGCCGCCCAGGTGGCGAATCTGGGGCTGCGTGAGGCGGCTCGGTCGAATCCTGGGCTTCAGGCGGGGCTCTCGACTCTCGGCGGGCAGCTGACCTCACCTCCGGTGGGGCGTGACCTGGGGATTGAGGCCGTGACGCCGACGCAAGCCCTTGACATGCGGAGTGCGGCGGCTGTATAAAACGTCTCGCAGGGTGTGGCCTGATGGCCTGCTGACCTGCGAGCGGAGATGGGTCGAGTCACGTGATGGCGAGGAGGGGCGTGCGTGAATGAGTGAGCTCTTCTTCGACATCGACAAAGAGAGCACGGTGCCGATGTATCGGCAGATCGCCGAGACGATGATCGACGGGATCCGGCACGGCACGCTGAGCCCGAAGCACGCCCTGCCGTCCTCTCGTGAACTCGCCGATCAGCTCGACGTCTCCCGGAACACGGTCAACCTCGCCTATCAGGAGCTGATGGCGCAGGGATATGTCGCGAGCCAAGAACGGCGCGGCATTTTCGTGACGCCTGACCTCACCCCGGAGCTGGTCCCGGAGCCACCTCCTGTGGACATCGAAGGGGAGCCGGGCCAGGGCATCGACTGGTCGCGCAGGTTGCCCCCTCCAGCAGACGCGAACGTCCCTGATTTGGTGAAGCCCGCCTCCTGGTTCGAAGCGCCGTATCCGTTCATCGTGGGGCAGGTGGAGAATCGCAGCTTCCCGGTGCGCGGATGGCAGCGTTGCCTGCGCGAGGCCATGTACGGACCGCATCTGCGGCAGAGCGTGATGGACAGCAGCGGGGTCGACGATCCGTACCTGGTCGAGATGATCCGCACCCGGCTGCTGCCTTCCCGGGGCGTCGACGCCGCTGCCGAGGAGATCATGATCACGCTGGGCACCCAGCACGGCATGCATCTGGTCAGCAATGCGGTGCTGGGCCCGGGCAGCCGCGTTCTGCTGGAGGACCCTGGCTACCTCGACGCCCGGCATATCCTGCTGCGCAGCGGGGCGCATATCGAGCGGCTCCCGGTCGACGGCGAGGGCGCCGTCGTGCCGGCGAGCCTACGCGGCGTGGAGCTGGCCCTGCTGACCCCCAGCCACCACTGTCCGACGAACGTGACGCTGAGCCGCGGGCGTCGGGAGCAGCTGCTGGAGCTTGCGCAGGAGAGCGGGACGATCGTCGTCGAAGACGATCACGATGCAGAATTCCGGTACCACGGTCAGCCGTCACCCTCGCTGAAAGCGCTGGACGTTCACGGGCACGTGGTGCACCTGGGGTCGTTCTCGAAGTTTCTGGCGCCCGGGCTCCGGCTGGGCTTCCTGGTCGGGCCCGCTCCGCTGCTGGAGCACCTGCGCCGGGATATGCGCTATTCCGTCCGTCATGTCCCGGGACAACTGCAGCGGGCGATGGCGCTGTTCCTGGACTCGGGCGACTACCACCGGGCGCTGCGCCTGCATCGCGAGGAGATGCGCCGGAAATGGCAGCTCATGACGACGGCGGCCGAAGAGGTCTTCCCTTTCCCCGCGGGCCCTTTCCCGCCCGGCGGGCTGACGCTGTGGTGCCAGGGCCCTTACGGGCTCGACGTCGCCGGCGTCGTCGAGAAGGCCGCACGGCGCGGAGTGCTGCTGGAAGCGGGGGAGGCCTTCTTCAGTGCACCCGAAGCCAGCGGACGGCATGACCCGGCTTCAAGCTTCCGCCTGGGCTACGGGGCGATTCCGGCGCAGCGCATCCGTCCCGGGATGGCGGTGCTGGCAGATGTGCTGCGCG
>DXGD01000013.1 GCA_019114115.1 Candidatus Nesterenkonia stercoripullorum | reverse complement strand
GTTCTGGCGCGATCTGTCGCCTCATTCAGCCTGGCCTCCGTCGTCGCGGTCTCGGGTGCCGTGCCTGCGGTTGCGATGAATGCAGAGCGCGAAGCGGATGACTCCGCGTCGGCGTCGGGCGGTACCTTCGATGAACCGGACAAGTCCATCGCGTTCTATGTCGGCAGCGAGCTGACCGAGGACGGACACCCCATGCTGGGCGGATTCGGGCATGAGCCCTCCAGCCACTGGGTCGAGACGGTGCCTGCACAGGAGCATCCTGAGGGTTCGACGATCAGCGTCGGGGCCACTGAGGACGCCGACCTCCCCGGTGAGATCACTGAGATTCCGCAGGTTCCTGAGACCTACCGGTACATCACCTCGAATTATTCGGAGTTTGCGGGGTTTCCTGCGCCGCTGATGAACGGCGGACTGAACGAGATGAATGTGGCCGCCCGCGATGTCTGGTCAAACTCTCGTGAAGAGCTGGTCGAGATGACCCCTGATGGTCAGACCGGCCCGCAGTACTCGGATCTTTCCCGCATCGCTATGGAACGAGCTTCCACTGCGGAGGAGGCAGTCACGATTCTCGGTGACCTGATCGATGAGCATGGGTATACGACCTACGGCGGCAATTCGCATCTCTTCGCCGATGAGGACGAGGGCTGGGTGTTCATCGAATTCGCCGGGGGCGAGGGGTTGTGGGCGGCCGAGCGGCTCGGCTCGGACGAGGTCCGCGTCTCCTATCCGGGTTATATTCAGGAGTTCCCCACGGATGCGGTCGACGGTGAGGACCCCGATTTCCGGGGGTCGGCCAATTTGGTCGAGTTCGCCGAATCAGAGGGCTGGTACGACGCCGACGTGGACGAAGAGTTCAACCTCCAAGACGTCTACGGGGAGCCCTTCCCCACCGACGAGTTCGCGCCGAACGAGACTGCGGATCCGCAGGACGAGGCGCCCTACCGCAATCCTGTCTCTCTCGAGGAGGAGATCAGCGAACTGGGCGAGGACGTCCGTCTTGAGGACATGCTCCGCCTAGTCCGTGACCCACGATGGTCTGATGACCGATCCGGCTACGGTCAGGTCGCCGAGCTCCGCGATGACCTCCCCGACAACCAGCTGGCCACATTGTGGCTCGCCCCGACAGCAGCTGCCACGGCTCCCTATATTCCGCTGGCGATCGGCTCCGACGAACTCCCCGAGGAGTACTCGCAGCACAGGTACCTGACAGCTGATTCTGCTTCGACCTACCTGGCGCCGGAGTTCATGGAGCAGGAGGCCACAGAGTACGCCACGCAGACCTTCAAGCGCCTCATGTACGGCGCCTGTGCGCGCCCGGATGACCATCTCGGCTCGGTGACCAGCGCGCTCGAAGGGTTCGACGCCGAATCCCTCGAGGACTGGGACGACGTCCTCGCTGAGGCCTCCGATCAGATCGCAGACGGGGGAGACGCCACTGAGGTGCTCTCGGAGTACTCCTATCACCGCGCGCTGGAGGGGCTGCAGCTGGGCAACTACCTCCTCGACGATGTCCTCGCGGAATCGCGTGAGGACGGCGGCATCCACCTGCCGGAGGTCGATGTGGAAGACGGCACCACCGCCTCGGAACGGTCTCACCCTATGATGCTCGACGGTGTTTCGTCGCGTGATCGGGTGAACTGCGACGTCGGCGGCGGTTGGGCTGACGGGAACACGATTGAGCGGGCAGGGGAGTACGGCTCGGCCGGTGACATTCCCGACTACTCCTCCGCCAGTATCTCCGGCCGTCCGGAATTCGGCGATGGCCCTGGCGACCCCGCGGGCTCGTCCTCCGCGACCCCGTGGCTCTGGGGCGTGGGCGGTGCGCTGATCGGCGGAGGCGTCGTCGTCGGTATCGGGGCGATGCTGCGGAATAAGGGGCGCGCCTGAGGGAGGCGCCGGCCTGCCGGGCCCCGAAGCGGAAGCGGACTATCATCGTCGTGATCGTCATCGCTGTCGTGGCGATGGTCGCCGGCTGAGCCGCCTAACTGGTCAGCCACTCGCAGAGATGATCCAGATTCCCGGAGACGAGCCGGTCCTGCGTGCTGACGCGCGGGTTGAACGCTATGCCGCCGACGGAGGCGGTGGCCCGGCGTTCTGAGCCTTGAACGTAGACATCGACGGCGGCCCAGCGCAGTCCGGGTACTGCGTGTAACGCCTGCCGGGCGACATCGACAGCGGCGTCAGCCTCGGCTTGAGTGAACGCCCCGGCACGGCTGCTCGCCGTGAGTGCGAAGACCTCATCGCCGGTGAGGAAGACGCGGAGACGCCGTCGGGAGGCGGGGACGAGGGCGAACCATTCCTTATGCTGCGCAAACGGGTCGGTGGTGAGCGAATCGAAGCCTTTCGCCAGGATGCGCCGTCGTGAGTCCCAGGGCTTATGCGCCGGGATGAGCTGAATCGCCCGGGAGGAGTCCAGCAGGTCAGCGATCTGCTGGAGCTTCCAGACGCGCCGTCCTCGGCTGCGCGGGACTCTGCCATGGATGAGCAGTTTGCGTTGGGAGCTGAAGTCCCGGACTGCGCGGGACGCCGACATCAGGTCCCTGTCGCTGGCGCCATTGGCGGCGAACAGGGACTTCTGGTCATCATCGGCCGTCAGGGCAAGCAGACGCAGTCCCGTGGACTCGGTGGTCAGGTGATGGCGAGCCGCATAGTGGTGGAGGAGTGACTGGACCGTCACGCCCGCACGAGGGCTCTTCGGCGGGAGAGGGATCTCCTGCGGTGAGGGGTGCACAGGCGGGCTCTGCGTGGGGAACTCACCGGACAGCGGCGCGCAGCTGAGCATATCCCGCCACATATCCCCGGCAACATGATGCGGCTCCCCCGTGCTGGGGTAGGTGGCGCCGCCGAATTCAGCGCCCGAGTTCAGCTCGATGACGTAGGGCTTACCGGTCCCGCGTTCGATCAGGATATCCACGGCTGACCACGCGAGGCCCGGAATGGCAGCCACCGAGCTCGCGGCAGTGCGTTGAACGTGCTCAGGCAGCGATGCCAGGCACTGCTCAGAGTCGCCGCCTGCCCTCATGCCGCCCACATTATGGACGGTGACGACACTGCCGTCCTCCGGCACCGACTTCAGAGTGAGCCCTTGGCGGGCGAGGAAATCCTTGGTGGTGGCGCTTGTCGCGATGTGCTGCCGGAAGGACGCCGGATTCTCGTCACGCTGCTGGTTCTTCGCCGCGATGAGCTCACGAACAGTAGATCTCCCGTCGCCGGTGACGGCCGGCAGGATGAGCCGCACTGCGGCGTAGGCCTCGGAGTCGCTGCTGAAGATCCTGATCTCCCGCTCGGCGTCGATGTACTGCTCGATGAGCACCTGCTCACCGTACTGCCGGGCTGACCTGTACGCGGCGCGAATGTCGGCAGGTGATGACACGTCGACGGTGACCCCCTGCGCATCGCGGCCCCGTCTGGGCTTGACCACCACTGTGCCGGGAATGCTGCGAACCAGGCGCACCGCCTCCTCAGCCGAGCGTGCCAGGCCGCCGATCGGGGTCGGGACACTGCTCTGGCGA
>DXGD01000195.1 GCA_019114115.1 Candidatus Nesterenkonia stercoripullorum | reverse complement strand
CGCCGTCACGACGGGCCGCTCCTATGAGTCGCGGGAGGTCACCGTCCAGCAGGGGTGTAGTCGGTGCTTCCCACGAATTCCGGACGCGGCTCGGGAGCCGCGAAAGGCTCCACTGTCGTGTTCTCCACCGAGTTGAACACGATGAAGATGTTCGACCGCGAGTACGGCGTGACATTCCCGTTGGAAGCGTGCATGCAGTTGCTGTCGAACATGATGGCCCCGCCAGCCTGACCCTCCAGCACATCGATGCCGAAGCGGTCGGCGAATTCGGTCAGAGTCTGCGCATCTGGTGTCCCAGCACCCTGCATGACCAGGGACTTCCTGTAGTTGTCCTCCGGTGTGCCGCCCACGCAGCTGATGTAGTGCCGGTGCGATCCCGGCATGATCATCAGCGGTCCGTTGAACGAGTAATTGTCCGTCAGCGAGATCGAAATGCTCACGGCCCGGGGAGCCGGCATGCCGTCCTCGGCGTGCCAGGTCTCGAAATCCGAGTGCCAGGAGAATTCCTTGCCCACAAAGCCGGGCTTGTAGTTGATCCGGCTCTGGTGGATGTAGACGTCCGAGCCGAGAATCTGGCGAGCCCGATCGACAACGCGAGGATCATTGGCGATCCGCGCGAAGATCTCGTTGCTGCGGTGGATGTCGAAGATCGAGCGAACCTCATCGGACTTCGCTTCGACCACTGTCCGTTCGTCGGCCTTGACGTCCGGGTCGTTGGCCAGTCGTTCCAGCTCATCCCGAAAGACCTGCAGTTCATCATCACTGATGAGCTGGTCGATCGTCAGATATCCGTTATCGGCGAAGCCGGTCAGCGTGGACTGGTCCAGCGGACCATCCGCTGCGGAGCCGTGCACCACATCATGCTGCCGGGGGAGAACCTCCGGGGTCGAACCGGCGCGTGTGGGGTAAAGATCCTGAGTAGTAACAGGTGCAGTCGTCATGAACCTCGTCCTTTCGTATATCGTGTGTCCTTGAATACCCTGCAGTGGCGAGACTAACAGCCGGGAACACGGGACTGCGATGGCGTCCCGGAACCCTACCGTGTGCTGAACTGGCCTGGTATGGTTCGCGTCGGCCCACCATGGGCCGGCTGACACCGCCTGGCTAACACGGCCTGGCTAACACCGTCTGCCTGGTCCCATCTGTCCGTCACCGCCTGGCCGACAGCCCAGTGAGTCTCCGGCTGGAGATACGCTATGAGACATGTCTTCTCGTTCCGCGACTACAGGTAAGGGCCGCAGCAAAGGTGCGACGTTCGAGTGCACCGAATGCGGTTGGCAGACCGTGAAGTGGGTCGGGCGCTGCCCCGAATGTCAGGCATGGGGCTCGGTCCAGGAGAAGGGCACCGTCACCGCCAGGACGACGACGGCGTCCCATATCGAGCGTCCCGCCACGGCCATCAGCGATGTCGATGCGTCGCAGGCCGAATTCCGCGCAACCTCGATAGGCGAGCTGGATCGCGTCCTCGGCGGTGGTCTCGTGCCCGGGGCCGTGATCCTGATGGCGGGGGAACCCGGCGTCGGGAAATCCACTCTTCTGCTCCAGGCCGCCGCCGCCGTCGCGGGGGAGCACTCAGAGCAGAACGTCCTCTACCTCACCGGGGAGGAATCGGCAGCGCAAGTGAAGAAGCGCGCGGAGCGGATCGATGCCATCTCACCGAAGCTCTACCTGGCCGCCGAATCCGATCTGGGGCAGGCTCTGGGCCAGATCGAACGCTTCGACCCGCAGCTGACGATCATGGACTCCGTCCAGACCCTCTCTTCAGCCGAGGTCGACGGCGCGGCCGGCGGCGTCACCCAGATCCGCGAGGTGACAGCCTCGATGATCGAAGCAGCGAAGCGTCGCAATATGACCACGATCCTCGTCGGGCATGTCACGAAGGACGGCTCCATCGCGGGGCCGCGCATGCTCGAGCACCTGGTCGACGTCGTCTGTCAGTTCGAGGGGGACCGGCATTCGCGGCTGCGGCTGCTGCGCGCGGTCAAGAACCGCTACGGCCCCACGGACGACGTCGGCTGCTTCGACCTCAATGAGGATGGACTGACCTCGCTCGCCGATCCGAGCGGACTGTTCGTCTCGGCGATGACCGAGCGGGTGCCCGGCACCTGCATCACGATCACCTTGGAGGGGCGGCGCCCGCTCACGGCCGAAGTGCAGGCGCTCGTCGCTGAATCCACGGCCGCCCAGCCTCGTCGGGCTGTCTCCGGGCTGGATTCTCCCCGGGTCTCGATGCTGCTGGCAGTGCTGCAGCGCCGGGCCAAGCTCGTCACGCTGATGAAGTCGGAGGCCTATGTCGCGACGGTGGGCGGGGTGAAGATCACCGAGCCCGCAGCGGACCTCTCGATCGCGCTCGCCGTCGCCTCAGCGGCGCTGGAGAAGCCACTGCCGAACCGTTTCGTGGCTTTCGGGGAAGTGGGGCTCGCCGGCGAGGTGCGGCCGATACCGGGGATGCGGCAGCGGCTTCAGGAGGCACAGCGTCTGGGGTTCACCCATGCGATCGTGCCGCGTGTGCCGGAATCCGAACAACGCTCACAGGCCGACGCCGCACCAGAGGGCATGACGGTCCGCGAAGTCGGGTCGCTGCAGGAAGCGCTCGCGCTAGTCCTGCAATCCGACAGGTGAGCCGGGCAGGCCGATACGTCCTCCGCCGGCCTCTGCCAGCCCGTCACGGGTCAGCGAGTCGAGGCAGCGCTGACGCTGCTCGGCGGAGAAGCCCTGCAAAGACGGTGATTCCAACAGCGCGGCTTCAGCCAGGGACGTGTGCTCACGCAGCAGGGCCATGATCGTTCCGCGCACCTGGCGGTCGGTGCCCGCCCAGGCCTGCCCGCGCGTCCGCTGGCGGTCGGTGGCCGGGGGCGATCCGGCGAGCTTCCACGCGCAGAGATCGGCCACCGGGCAGATCGCGCACTGGGGTGAGCGCGCAGTGCAGATCATCGCGCCCAGCTCCATGGCCGCGGCGTTCCAGGCGCACGCCCGGCGTCCGCCGTCGTCCCCGGTCTCGGGCATGAGCTCGACGGCACGACGGCGCTGCGCCGCGGTGTAGCTCTGCCCGGGAAGCGCCTCACCGGCGAACACCCGAGCATGCACGCGCCGGATGTTCGTGTCCACCACGACTTCCGGCTCCCCGAAGGCGAAGCAGGCCACAGCCGCGGCGGTGTACTCACCCACACCAGGCAGGGCGCGCAGCGCCTCGGCTTCCCCGGGGACCTCGCCACCATGACGGTCGGTGATCGCCTGGGCCGCAGCCTGCAGGCGCATCGCGCGGCGGGGATAGCCGAGCCTGTCCCATACCCGGAGGATCTCCGCCGTCGGCGCCTGGGCCGTGAGCCGAGGAGTCGGCCACTTCCGCATCCACTCCTCCCACCGCGGCAGCACCCGGGACACCGGGGTCTGCTGCAGCATGACTTCGCTCACCATCACACCCCAGGCAGTGCATTCGGGGCGGCGCCACGGAAGATCCCGGGCAGCCTCGTCGAACCAGTCGATGACGCGCGTGTGAACAGTGTGCACGGCCGGGACCACAGGGGCCGAAGCCGCCTCGGGGAGCGCGGAGAGAGTTTCGTGGCATGAAGCTGACATCGTGTTCAGCAGTGTACCCGCCGCCACGATCCAGACTGTGGCGTTGGTCGGAGGAGACCCTCCAGCCGGGCTAATCTGGAGTAATGCATGATCGGCCTACTCGACGTCACTCGCCCGCTGTGTACCGGCGACGACGGCTGACTCTGGCCGTCCTGGTCATCTTCGTCGCAGCGCTGCTGTGGTGGCTCACGTCCCTGGCAGTCGATGCGCTCTTCGAGGACGAGGAGCCCGGGGGCGCAGGCACCTCGCAGGGTGGAGAAGCTACCTCACAGCCCTCCGAGGGCGCTGGAACAGGCTCCGAGGGCGGGGAAGGCTCCGGTGAGCCTGGCTCCGGCGAATCAGGCTCACCGGATGAGCAGACCGAGGAAACCGGTCAGTGCGCACCCGAGGACATCGAGGTGAGAGCCTCGACGGGGGCGGACAGCTACTCCCGCACGGACGCGCCGCTGCTGATCATGGAAGTGGAGAACACCAGCTCCTCGGATTGCACCGTCGACTTGGGGACTGGCGCCCAGGAGTTCTCGCTGGAACACGCGAATCAGCAGATCTTCACCACTGCTCAGTGCGGCGGCGACACGACCACTCTGGAGACCGAGCTGGAACCCGGCGACGTCGAGAGCTCCCATCTCACCTGGCCGCTCTCCGACTCCTCGAAGGACTGCTCAGAGCCGGCCGACGTGCCCTCAGGGGAGTACGAGCTGACCGTGGACCTTGACGGCAGCCGTAGCGAACCGGTGACGTTCATGCTCGGTGACGGCTGAGTCCCCCATAGACTGACACGATGCAGACCCCCGCAGCGTCTTTCGGCATCCGGCCAGCCCGCACCCCTGATGTCCGGGCGATCCGACGCCTCGCCGCGCCGCTGGTGGAGCAGCGCGTGCTCGTGGCCAAAGAAGCCGTGGCCTACTACGAATCCATCCAGGAGTTCTTAGTCGCCGAGGATGCCGCCGCTGAGCTCGTCGGCTTCGGGGCCTTGCACGTGATGTGGGAAGACCTTGCGGAGATTCGCACTCTGGCGACAAGCCCGGCGGCGCGCGGCTCGGGCGTGGGCTCCGCGCTGCTGAAGGCGCTGCTGGACCGCGCCCAGGAGCTGGGTGCCGCGCAGGTCTTCTGCCTGACCTTCGAAGTGGATTTCTTCACCCGGCATGGGTTCGAGGTCATGGAGGACCAGTCGGCGATAGACCCGGAGGTCTACGCCGAGCTGCTGCGCTCGCCGGATGAAGGTGTGGCCGAGTTCCTGGACCTCGCCCGGGTCAAGCCGAATACGCTGGGCAACACCCGGATGATTCGCCTGCTGGAGTCGTAGTTCCCGCCGTCACCTGTGATCGGTGTGCAGGTCGGGAAGGTAGAGCGTCGCGTCGTCGTGGGAGAGGCCGGTGGCCTCCAGCAGGTCGATGACGAGCGAGCGCATCAGCAGCACCACCGTCTCCGCCTCGAAGGTCACCGCACCCAGCTTCTGCGGGTGGAAGCTGGCGGCGGCCGCACCGAGGGCGTTCTGTGCTGAGGTCATCCGCGAGGTCTGGGCGCCCGGATCGGCGACGGCCTGGGAGAGCATCGTCGTCGCCTCGGCCACCTCGTCGAGAGCGGCGGAGAGGCCCATGGCGCCTTCGGAGTCGATCGCGCCATGGTCCAGCATCGAGGTGGTCCTGCGCGAGACGATGCGCATACTGCGAACGGCGAGGTCCAGCTGCTCGACGGTGTCGCTGAGCCGGCGGGCCTCATGCCGGTGGCGGCGATGCGTAGGGGAGTATTGGCTGAGCTCGCGTGCCGAGCGCGTCGCGTGGGTTGCCTCGTCGATCTTCGGCTGCAGGCTGCGGCAGCGGATCAGCGCGTGCCACGCCTGCCGGGAATCGCCGTCGCGCACCCCGGCGGCAGTCTCATGCAGCGAGGTGGCCAGCTCATCGGCGATGCGCTCCAGGTCGCGAGCCGGTTTCCGGCGCGGATCTTTCGGCGTGAGCACGGTGATGATCAGGGCTATGATCCCGCCGACCACGGCGTCGGCACTGCGTGTCAGCGGCCCGCCTTCCGGGGCTGGCAGCATGACGACGAGCAGCGCCTGCAATCCCATCTGCATGGCGAACATCGGCCCAGGATCAAGAATCCGAGCCAGCAGCACCGAGACGAACACTACGAAGAAGGCGACGTGGAAACCGGTGCCCAGCACGTAGAGCGTGAGGTCGCCGATGAGAATCCCCAGTGTGCACCCCAGGGCGATCTCAAGCACCCGGCGCAGCTGCGGCTCTCGTGAGAAGCCCAGGGCGATCATGGCAGCCACGGCCGCGAAGATCGGCCCCTGATGGCCCAGCACACGCTCCGCGAAGGCGTAGGCACCTACCCCGGCCACCGTCATCTGCAGTGCGGAGAGGACAGAGCCACGCGCCCGCAGCAGTCCGGTCTTCCCGCGATTGCTGAGGAACGTCCACGCCCTCTGTACTACTGACACACTATCGAGTCTAGATCCTTCGTCCAGAGTATCCCTCTCGACGTGATGGCCCTTCTCGTGTGCTTTCTGACTCATGCTCATCGGGGGCCAAGTGTGGTGGATAGTTCACCGCAGGTTCACCTTGATGGGGGAAAGTGGTCACGTTCGCAGGTCAGACTTATCGCACGGCGTCGCTGCGACGTCGTCGATCATCCGCGAAAGAGGGAAATATGTCGGTTAACGGTTTCGGTCGCGCTGCTGCGGTGCTGTCCCTGGCCTCCTTGGCACTGGTCTCCTGCGGGGAGCCCAACAACCCCGGTGGGGGGTCCGGCAACGGTGGCGCCGAGGGTACGTCTACAGCATCCGGCACGCTGGCTGGAGGCGGTGCCTCATCGCAGGAATCGGCGATGACCGCGTGGACCAACGGCTTCACCAGCGTCTCGCCTGAGGCGCAGGTGAACTACGCATCTGTCGGTTCAGGGTCGGGGCGCGAAGGCTTCCTGGGCGGAGAATACGACTTCGCCGGTTCCGACGCCGCCATGGACGACGACGAGTGGGAGTCCTCCAAAGAGGTGTGCGGCCCTGACGGCGCCTTCCA
>DXGD01000194.1 GCA_019114115.1 Candidatus Nesterenkonia stercoripullorum | reverse complement strand
GCCGATGCTCCGATTCGCCATGACCAGCGGAGCTTTGTCGCCGGTGTGGCGGAGCCTGGCTGCCTTCAGCTCCTCAAGGTCCGTGGCAGCGTCAAACGCTTCCAAGGCGCGCTCAACACAGGCACGCAGGGCCTGCTCATCCAGGGGGTGCGGCACGTCGACGGATTCATCCGCCGGACGCTGCGCTGATTCGGGCGTGGACATACTGCTCCCGTAAAGGTGGTGTGGACAATCCGTGCCAGTTTATGCGAGTCAGAGCAGAGGTACGAACCGGTATCTGCCATGCGTGCTGATCTGCACATCAGTGTCCTGCCCAGACGAGCTGCCGGGCAGGCGGTGCACCCTGAGCATCTCGCCGGCGACGGGGATCACCATGACCCCGTCAGCACCCAGCTGATCCACCAGCGCCTGCGGAAGCGTCTGCGCCTGTGCCGAGACCAGGATGCGGTCATAGGGTGCGGACCCTGGGACTCCCAGCACGCCGCCTGTGGCCAAGCGAATGTCCACCCAGGGCATCGTGAAGGTGCTCAGCGCAGCCCGGGAGGCCTCCACGAGCTCTGGCACCCGCTCCACGCCGGTCACCTGCCCGTTCCGGCCGGTCAGCTCGGCGAGCAGCGCTGTCGTCCAGCCCGAGCCTGAGCCGACGTCGAGCACTCGGTGACCCGGCCTGACTCCGAGCAGGCGTAGCATATCGGCGACCGTGCGCGGCTGAGAGTTCGTCTGACCGTGGCCGATCGGGCATGGGGTGTCCTGTTGAGCGTGGGGTCGCTGATCCGGCGGCAGGAAGACCGTCCGCGGGATCAGCGTCATGACCCTCTCCACGGCATCCATTACGACAACCCTGTCACAGTGCCTTCCGACGTGATCCGCATGTTCTGCGCCGCAGGGACCTTGGGCAGGCCCGGCATCGTCATGATGCTGCCGGTGAGCGCGACAACGAAACCTGCACCCGTTCTGACCTGGAGATCGCGCACTGTCACCCGGAAACCTTCCGGGGCTCCGACCAGTGCGGGGTCGTCACTGAAGGAATACTGCGTCTTCGCCATGCACACCGGGAGGCTGTCCCAGCCCTGCTCCGCGCACTCTGCCAGCTTGCGACGCGCCACGGCGGAGAAGTCCACGCCAGCCCCGCCGTAGACCTCGGTGACGATCGCAGCGATCTTCTCCTCCAGCGTCAGCCCTGGCGGGTAGAAGGACCCTGCACGGCCACCGTCTGCCAGGGCGGCGTTGACCTGATGCGCCAGGTCCCTGGCACCGGTGCCACCGGCTGACCACGCGGTCACCACTGCCGAACGCAGCCCCTGAGCGCGGCACCAATCACGCAGGGCCTGCGTCTCTGCGTCGGTGTCGTAGACGAAGGAGTTGATCGCCACGACGGGCTCGGCGCCGACCCGACGAAGATTGGCCACATGCCGCTGCAGATTCGCCAGTCCAGCCTCCAGCGCGGGGAGGTTCTCCTGGCGGAGATCCGCTTGAGCCGCACCGCCGTGAAGCTTCAGGGCTCGCACCGTAGCGACCAGGACGACGGCGTCCGGATAGCAGTCCGCCTGCGGGGCCTTGATGTCGAGGAACTTTTCGGCCCCCAGATCGGCACCGAAGCCGGCCTCCGTGACGACGACGTCGGCGAGCCTGCGGGCAGTGTCGGTGGCCAGGACCGAACTGCACCCGTGCGCGATATTCGCGAAAGGCCCCCCGTGGATCATCGCCGGGTTGCCTTCGAGGGTCTGCACGAGGTTCGGGCGCAGCGCGTTCTCCAGCAAGATCGCCATCGCGTCGGCGACGCCGAGGTCATCGACGGTGACCAGCTCCCGGCTCATCGTCCGGCCGATGGTCATCCGGCCCAGCCTCTGCTTGAGGTCGTCCAGCCCGGTTGCCAAGCACAGGATCGCCATCACCTCACTGGCCACGGTGATGGTGAAGTTCTCCTGCCGCGGCATCCCCTCAGTGGGACCGCCCAGCCCGATGACCGTTTCCCGCAGGGCACGGTCATTGATGTCGAGCACGCGCTTGAAGTCGATTCGCCGGGGGTCTATCCCCAGAGCGTTCCCCTGGTGGATGTGATTGTCGATGACGGCCGAGAGGAGGTTGTTCGCCGAGGTGATGGCGTGGAAATCACCGGTGAAGTGCAAGTTGATGTCCTTCATCGGAACGACTTGCGCATACCCACCGCCGGTCGCACCGCCCTTCATGCCGAAGACCGGCCCCAACGACGGCTCGCGGAGAGCGGCGATGGCCTGCGTCCCGACGGCGTTGAGCCCATCGACAAGACCCACTGTCATCGAGGACTTGCCTTCACCAGCAGGCGTCGGACTCAATGCCGTCACCAGCACCACCTTGCCTGCCGGCGGCCTGTCCGCCAGTTGACGAGGGTCGACTTTGGCGATGAAGTGCCCGTACGGAGCGTACGCGCTCTCGCCAATGCCCAATGATCCGGCGATCTCGGCGACCGGACGCAGATCAGCCGCGGAGGCGATCTCAATATCTGAAAGCTGTGCCACGCATCAATCCTAGTAGTGAGATACGACACAAATCGAATGTGACTTCGCACGACACGCCGTCCTCTGAACGTCTCGAACACACCTACGAATATGCCCTGAAGGTGCTTGCAGGTCGCCTAGAATACGTGTTCTACTTGAAGGGCGCGATGGGAAGCGCGACGCGCGCAGGGGCCCTCCTCACTGTTCCTGCGCGCGTCTCCCATCATGGCGCACACACCCCTTGTCACAGAGCTGTTTCTTCGCCGGCCACTGCGCTGCGTCCGGCATCGCGTCTGACTATCCTGCATCAAGCCTGAAGCCCTCAGGGAAAGGATCGTCCGGCGCCAGGACGAACTCATGGAAACCGGTGATCCACCCCCGGCCGGCAATGACCGGGACCACCGCAGAGCAGGGACCCACAGTCGTGGCTCGCTCCAGACGTCCGGTCAGCGTCGTTCCCAGGACGCTCTGCGTGACGAAGTCTTCCCCGAGTCTGAGTGCGCCGTTCGCATACTGGACAGCCATACGTGCACACGTTCCAGTTCCACCAGGGGATCTATCCAGAGAGCCAGTCTCCCAGCCGTGCGGGTCCTCCAGCACCGGCCGGCCGGACGGCATCACGACGGCGCTGCTGCAGTCGGCTCCCGGCTCGTCGACCGGCTCATAGATCAGCGGCAAATGCACTTCATCCAACGCTGGCTCCTCCGGATGCTGAACAGGGAATTGCTCGCGCGCGGCCGCCAGCAGCGCGTTACCCGCGCGAATCAGATCCTTCGACGATTCCGGGGCGATCCTCACTCCGAGTCGCTTCGCCGACGCTTGAACGTAGAATTGCCCGCCGAAGGCGATATCGACCGGGATCCGCCCGTACTCCGGCAGCAGCAGAGAGTGGTGGCGCGCCACCACGAATGAGGGCACGTTGCGGATTGACACTTCTTTGACTCGTCCCTCGGCTACCGTCGCGTGGGCATCCACAGTGCCTGATGCAGTATCCACCCGCACTGTGGAGACAGGTTCCCGGGCAGGCAGCCTCCCTGTTTCGATCATCGCCGTCACAGCGCACATGAGATTCACCCCTGACATCGGGGCGAAATCGGCCTGTTCCAGGATGACGATGCCGAAATCGCTCTCGGCCGATACAGGCGGCACCACCAGAGAGCCCAGCAGACCTGGGTATCCGCGCGGCTCACTGAGCATGAGGCGGCGCAGCCATTGGAGATTGCTCCGGCAGTACGTCAGCCGGGAGGGCATATCCGCCCCCTTGACCAGCTCACCGCTGTCCATGAGCACCCGACTGGCCTCACCTGCCACATGCACGTCGACGGCGCTGATAGAGCGCACGGTCATGCCTGCTCCTCCCCTGTACCAAGACTTCTCCGATCAGCCGTCGATGAAACGCGGCTCACCTGGTTCTGCTGAGGACTCGTCAAACCCGTTCTCCTCCATGATCTCAGCGAGGCGACCTTCCTCCCGCAGGCTCTCGATAGTGGCATTGAGGGCCTCCAGCAGATCATCATGCCCCTGCTCGACCAGGAATGCAGACTGTCCGGGCTCCAAGGATGCTGAAATGTCCTCCAACGGCTCGGCCTCTTCCACGTTCAGGTCGTTCTCGCGAGTGAACTCGTTGCCCACACCGACTGTATCCACCGCCGCGTCGATATCACCATCTTCCAGCGCGCGGAACATCAGCAGAGGAGAGTTGTAGAGCACGAGGTCCTCAGCGAAATAGTCCCGCAGATCTTCAACGTATTGATACCCGACCACGGTGCCGACTCGACGGTCCTGCAGGTCAGCGAAATCCGAGACCCCGTCCGGGGCGATGATGGCCAGACGATCAAGATAGATCGGGTCTGTCAGGTCGAGAATCTCAGCTCGTTCAGTGGTGCGATACCAGTTCCCGGCGCCGACGTCGGCACCTCCCGATTGCACAGCAGAAAGTACTGCACCTGCGGCCGTCGAATGCACCTCGATCTCGAGACACTCCCGGGCTGCGAACTCATTCAGAATGTCCCCGTCAACCCCCACCAGCGTGCCTCCGATGGTGAACGCTGTGCCATCGACCGCCTCCCCTCTGTCTTCGACGTTGGAGAAAGGCGGCAGGGGGTAGGTAGAGACAGTCAAGACCCCGTCATCGATGGTCTCGAACTCGTGTTCAGGTACGCAGTCCTCAGACACTTCAGAGGAACCCTGGCCTCCACACGCACTGACTGAAACAGCGACCACGACGGCTGTTGCCGCCACTCTTATCGCTCGTGCACACATCGTCACCCTCCTCGGGATGAGCAAGAATCATTGGTAGTGATAGGCGCTGAACGGACTTTTCAGCACCGGCAGTGCACCACGCACTGCACATCGCCCCGTGTCAGGGGACGACGATGACGGGCACGGGCGCATGCTGCACCAGCCTGCTGGCCGTACTCCCGAAGATCGCCTGCTTCAGGTTCGACTCTCCGGTACGAGCTACGATCACCAGATCTGAATCACCGGTGCCGGCCAGCTCGCTCAGAACCTCCGAAGGTCTGCCGAAATGCACTGCGCTGCCGATGGCCAAGCCTTCGACGAGACCTTTCTGCTTCATATCCTCCAAGAGCGGATCGAGCAGAGTGCGCCGAACAGACTGAGTCTCTTCTTTCATCCTGAGCGGCCGCGCTTGCAGCTCTGGGAGCGTCGGCGTGTCATACCAGCGCGACCAGTTCACGACGTGGACGATGCGCACTCGCCACTGATTGATCTGAGCGCGCTTCAGGGCGAACTGCGACGCCCGGCGGGACGGTACGCTGTGGTCAACTCCCACAAGGACTGATTCCATGACGGGATCCTCTTTCGCATATTCTCGAGTTGCTCGGACACGATGGACTGATGCTCGGGTCAACGGCGCACGCTCGTCCCCTCCGTCTGCTGCTTCTGCCGCTCCGCGAGCCTGTCCTCCCACCACTCGGCCCCGCTGATCCCTAGCTCATGCGGGTTGAAGACGGGGTCGATACCCAGCGCACGCTGCCGGTCGTAGTCCCGGACGATCTTCCGGACCACGGGCACCAGAAGCGCCACGCTGACCAGGTTGACCCACGCAATGAGCCCGTACCCGATGTCACCAATGGCCCACATTGCATCAGCGCTGATCACCGCGCCGACGAACGAGATGCTCAGCGCCCCCACCTTGAGCGCCCACTCCAGCCCGCGGTTCGTCTTCTCCCCCAAGAGAAACACCAGATTGGTGCTGGCCACGTAGAAGAAGAAGATCTGGGAGGTGAAAGCGAAGAGGAACACGGCGACGGCCACGAAGGTGGGCCCCCACCCCGGCAGCGTCACTTCAATAGCGTTCTGGACGAAGTTGGGCCCCGCGACAGTGCCCGGCACGTAGTCCACGATGAAGCCGCCTCGTATCTGATCGATGACGTGGTAGCTGTTGGTGAGGACGATCATCAGTCCTGTCGCCATGCACACCAGAAGGACATCGATGTAAATGCTGAAGGCCTGGATGATGCCCTGCTTACCGGGGTGCGAGGTGTGGGCAGCAGCTGCGGCGAAGGAGCCCTCCCCCAAACCGGTGGCAGAGGCGAAGATCGCTCGGCGGACACCCCACGCCACGGCGTAGCCGATCAGGCCTCCGAAAACCGAATCGATACCCAGGCCGGAGCTGACGATCGTCCACAGTGCACCGGGTACGGCGCTCAGGTTCATCGCGATGATGACGCAGGCGGTCAGCATATAGCCGATGGCCATGAAAGGCACCACTGTCTGGGCGACGCTCACGATGCGCTTGGTGCCGCCCAGAATCACCAGGGCCAGCAAGGCGGTGATGATCACGCCGGTGACCCAGGAATCGAGGCCGAAGGCGAGCTCTGCGCTGGAGGCGATGTTGTTGGCCTGAATGCCGGGGAAGACGAGTCCATATCCCACAAGGGTCATTGCCGCCAGAATCATCGCCAGCCAGGGCGCTTTCAGACCGTACTTCACGTAGTACGGCATCCCGCCCCGGTCTTCCCCGCGGATGCGGCGCTTATACACCTGCGCCAGGACCGCCTCCGCATAGGCGGCTGTGGAGCAGAGCAAGCCGGTGACTGCCATCCACAGCAGTGCACCCGGTCCTCCGGCAGCGATGGCAGTCGCCACGCCCGCGATGCTGCCCACGCCCACTCGGCTGGAGAGTGTCAGTGCCAGGGTCTGGAAGGAGGAGAGTCCCTCGTCCCCTCCCCCGCCCGCGCGAAGCTGCTTGATCATGTCCGGCAGACGCCGGAACTGGACTCCTCGAGTGAGCCAGGTGAAGAACAATCCGAGGGCGAGAGCGAAATACGCCATCGGCGTCCAGACCCAATCACTGATGGTCGAGACGATTTCCATGAGTTTCTCCTGAGACCGGTGACACCCGCCTCAGAGCGTGATCTATATCATGTCCCGACTGGCGTCCAAGGTCAAGGGAATTGATGAAACTATTTTCTAAGAGCAGATGATGCAGAAGCTTTGAGAATAAATAGGCATAGAACAATTGACATGGCAAGGCGTCGAGCGGCTCGCCGCACAACGGAGCCTCACACGAAGGCTGAGGCTCATGCCACGCGCTCAAGCGAGCACGCAGCGGTTCTCCGTGATTCATGCCCGGCTCCGCGTGGCGACGCGCCGCGACAGCCAGTCGCGGCGCGTCATACCAGCACAGGGGCACACCTGTTCGGCGCTCCTGTCGATTCACGAGGCCCGCGCTGCAGCGAGCCATCGAGGTCCCCATCCACGCGATGCAAAACTGTGCGAACGACCTCCGCGGCGGGTGTCAATCGGAAAGTGTCGCCCCAGAGTCACATTCGGTAGATATTGAGGAGACTGTAATCTGTGATCACAAACTGCGCAATAGCCGACGGCCGGCCCCGCCCTGCTCGCCGCGGCGGGAACGGCTTGGCGAGCTCCGGAGGTTCTCCGGTTATAGAATGTCCACTATGTCGCTGCCGCAAATTCCCCACACCTCCAGAAAGGTGGACCAGGTATTCGAGGCCATGCACACAGCCATCATGTCCGGAGAGCTGCCCGCCGGGCAGCATCTGCGGATTCGGGACATCGCCGCCCAGCTGGGCACGAGCGTGATGCCGGTGCGCGAAGCCATTCGGCGCCTCGAAGAGAATGGCCTCGCAGAGTCCCTCCCTCACCGCGGGGCTGTGGTCAAGAGCCTGTCGCCTGAGGAACTACTCGACATCTACACCGTTCGCCGGCTCCTCGAAATCGAAGCCACCAGACAGGGCGCTGCGCGCGCCACTGCTGAGGACCTTGCGGCCATGGACTCTGAGCTGAAGGCAATTGATCAAGCACTCACCGCCGGCCACTCTGTGGAATACCTGAACCATGACGAGAACCTCCTCTCAGTCGTCTACGCGGCGAGCGGGAATCCGGTCCTGCTGACCACGATC
>DXGD01000193.1 GCA_019114115.1 Candidatus Nesterenkonia stercoripullorum | reverse complement strand
CCTTGGCGCGGTCACTGCGGGGAGCGGTGAAGAACTGCTCGGGCTCGCCCTCCTCGACGATCTCGCCCTGGTCCATGTAGACCACGCGGTCGCACACGTGGCGGGCGAAGCCCATCTCGTGGGTGACCACGAGCATCGTCATCCCGGCCTTCGCGAGCTCGGCCATGACGTCCAGGACCTCGTTGATCACCTCGGGGTCCAGCGCCGAGGTCGGCTCGTCGAACAGGAGCGCCTTGGGCTTCATCGCCAGCGCCCGCGCGATCGCGACGCGCTGCTGCTGACCGCCGGACAGGGCCGTGGGCAGGGAGTTCGCCTTGTCGGCGAGACCCACGCGCTCGAGCAGCTCCATCGCCTGGCGGTCCGCCTCGGCCTTGGGCGCGCCGCGCACCTTGCGCGGGCCCAGGGTGACGTTGTCGATCGCCTTGAGATGCGGGAAGAGGTTGAAGCTCTGGAACACCATCCCGACGTCGGCGCGCAGGCGGGTGAGCTCCCTGCCCTCCTCGGGCAGGGGCTCGCCGTCGATGGTGATCTCGCCGGAGGTGATCGTCTCGAGCCGGTTCAGGCAGCGGCACAGGGTCGACTTGCCGGAGCCGGAGGCGCCGATCAGCGCGACGACCTCACCGCGGTGGATGTCCAGGTCGATGTCCTTCAGCGCCTGGAAGTCGCCGAAGAACTTGTCGACCCCGCGCACGGAGATCAGGGGGACGCCGGAGCTCCCGGCATCCGGGCTGCGGCCGTCCTCGACGTCTCCGGCGACTCGGGGCGTCCGGGTGCGCGCGGGATCGGTCCCCTCGGCGTCGGGCGGCGTGCTGGTCTCGTTCATCCCCTGAGAATGCGTCCCCGTGAGACATCTGTCCACATGGGAGCAGGGCTGATCGCATGTCGGGATGCATTCGTGACCGGCCGGCGCACCGGCGGGACGACCGCCCGGTCCGTCCCTCCCCCCGCCGGGTCACCGCATGTCGGCCTGCCGCTGCTCACCCTCCCGCCGCGCTCCGGGCCGTCGTCGCGCATCCAGTGCTGCATCTCGACCGCTTCGGCAGCGGCCGCTTCAGTCGGTGAGTGCGACTGTGGTGATTAGTTCGTCGAGTGTCTCACTGGGGGTGGCGCCGTCGAGGATTACTCGGGGTCTGGCGTTGAGCATGTCCTGAACGGTGCGGAGTTCGTCGTCGGTGACGTGGTTGAAGTCGGTGCCCTTGGGGTATTCCCAGCGGAGTTGGCCGTTGAGGTTCTCGTTCGTGGGCCGCTGCCAGGGCGAGTGAGGATCGCAGAAGTAGACCGGGCAGCCTGTGGCCACGGTGAACCGGGAATGCTGGGCCATCTCTGTTCCCTGGTCCCAGGTGATCGATCGCTTCACTGCTGCGGGCAGGTCCTCAACCATGGTGGTGAGAACATCGATCACGGTGGCGGAGTCACGAGTCCCGGGAAGTCGTCCCAGCAGAGTGAAACGGGAGGCCCGTTCGACCAGCGTGATGATCCCGGAGTTGTTCGGCCCCACGACGAGGTCACCTTCCCAGTGGCCGGGGATCTTCCTGCCCGCATGTTCGGCCGCGAGCAGCTCCTCGCGATCGGCCAGACGGTGGCCGTCCAACCATCGGCGCGTGTTCCGGGCCGGCAGCTTCGAGGACGGGATGCGCCCCTTGCGGCCGGACCGGATCGCGCCCTCGACCGTCAGCTCGTGACGCAGCGCGCCCGCGCCCTGGACGTAAAGAGCCTGGTAGAGGGTCTCGTGGCTGATCTGCATGTCCTTATCGTCCGGGAACAACCGGCGCAGGCGCACGCTCACCTGCTGCGGCGACAACTTCTGATCCAGCAGCGCCACGACCACCCGGCGCAGCAACGGCAGGGTCTCGAGCTTGAACGCCTTCGGTCGCTCACGGGCCTGATCAGCCCAGAACTGCGCCAGCGCAGCACTGTAGTGAGCATCGTGATTGCCCCAGCGGCCGTCCTCCGCGATCAGACTGTGACGAGCGATCTCGCGGAACACGGTCGAGCGATGAGCCCGCAGGCCAGAAGCAATCTCGCCGGGAGTCCGGCCCTGGGTGATGCCCAGTTCGATGAGTATCCGGTCGGCGAGCTGGAGCCTGCGCCCGTGCCCAGATTCTGCGCCGAAACTCTTCGCCGCCGCCGGGAGGACGACCGAGGACTGGGCATGGCCGCTGGGCATTCCGTGCTTAAGCATCACCCCAGCCTGCCTAAGCCACTTCGTCAGCGTCGTCGAGCTGAGCCCCGTCTCCCAAACGACAGTCCTCAACGACGAGCCCGCCAACACCCGCTCAATGATCCCTGCCCGAAACGACGCAGACAGCATCAGCAACTCCCTCCTCAGGAGTCGCACTCACCAGTTGAAGCGGCCGGCCTCGTAGCGGTCGAGATGCAGCACTCGATGGGGTGCCGATGAAAATTGTTACCGCATATGTGATCCAGAGTGGCGCTACTTTTCATCTCGGGGCCATCGGCCCGTCACCTCGGCCCTCCACGCTGTCGTCGTCACCCCTCGGTCGTCGAAAGGCCCGTCGTGTCCGTCGAGAACTGCCCC
>DXGD01000192.1 GCA_019114115.1 Candidatus Nesterenkonia stercoripullorum | reverse complement strand
GAGCGCACTACGCGCACCCGGGAGTACGGGATCTTCCCCTCAGGGGCCCAGTTCAGGCTGATCGACTGGTTGGTGATGTCGACGTCGGTGTTGTTCATTCCGAACGCCGTCGTCACAGCGATGATCGAGGTCTCGACCTCAAGAGCTCCGGCACCGTAGCGGAAGAGCGCCTCGCCGAGGTCGAGCACGAAGCCGATGATCTCGAGCTCGTCGGTCCCGGCCGGGTTCTCCGCCTGATACGGATTGGCGTAGGGCGTCCCGGCAAGGTACTCGACCAGCGGGATGGCACCGGTGACGGCCCGCTCAGGATGGAAGATCTTCCGGAAGACCTGCTGAGGCCTGACCTTCTGGTCGAAGACCGTTCGGTCGAAGGCTTCCTGCTTCTTGGCGCTCCCATGCGCCCGGCCCTTGAGCCACGAGGGCCGCAGCACCGAACGACGCCGTATAGGCTCCGCGGCCAGCGCACCACCAGTCTGCGGCCCGCTGGCCGCTCCGGCGACCTGCACGCCTCCTGTGGACATTCCGCCGGTGATGGGCTGGCCCGGGGAGACCTGCTCGACGGAGCTGGTGTGGCCGCTCAGGGAGACTCTCGACTGCCCGGAGCCAGAGGACCCCGTGACGGCTGCCTGGGACGCGGTATGAGGGCTGTAGACATTGCCTGTGACACTGCCGGGCGTGAATTCGTGGCGCACGTTCTCAGCGTCCTGCGCTTCGCGCTGTGCCCGCTCGGCGGCCTCGGCGTCGTACTCCTCCCACTCCAGGACGGCGTCCGCCTCCGTGGAAGCGTGCCAGGAGGAGGCCAATGACTCGGTCAGCGAGCGGACGAAGCCGCCGGAGTCCTTCTCCGTCTCGGCCGCAGGGCGCACGACCGGAGTCAGCGAGACCTCCACGGGAGGCTCACTGATGACAGGGTCGATGGCTTCGGTGCCCTGCGCCGGTGTGGATGAGGGGTCCTGGGCCACAGAGCCTCCTTCCGATGTGCTCCACGACGAACGGACCCGCTGCGAAGCGGGCCCTGCGATGGTGATCAGAGTTCTATGAAATACGCACCTGAGAGTTCAGGCGGGACAAGTGGTGGATCCGAATGGACTCGAACCATCGACCTCTCGCGTGTGAAGCGAACGCTCTAACCAACTGAGCTACGGATCCTGGACGCGCTATGACTGAGACAAACTCAGTACAAGCGCGATGAAAAGAGTAGCACTGAGTCCCCTCATCCACGAAACTGGGACTCAGCGCTACCCCTTACGCGCACCAGGACCTGAGCAGGAACCCAGCGCGGTGCGCGTCGTCGGCAACCCTCAGCTCAGCGCTTCGGCGATCGGAGTGCTTCCGTCGAAGAAGCGAACCGTCTGGCGGACGCCCGCCTCCTCACGCAGGCAGTGGGCGATCACTGCGGCGACGTTGCTGCGGGACGTCGTCTCGGCCCCGTCGGAATCCCCGGAACGGCGTCGTGCCGCTTCGTCGGCATCGACGACGTCGATCAGACCCGTCTCGGGCTCTGCCGTGAGCATGCCCGGCCCCAGGATCGTGTACTGCAGGCCTGTGCCGCGCAGATGCTCATCCGCCTCGAACTTCGCTTTGGCGTAGGGGTAGAACGAGTTCTCCGGATCAAGCTCATGAACGTCCTGGTCCGCCCGGGAGTAGGAGACCATGATGTAGCGCTGCACACCGGCCTCGGTAGCGGTGTCCATGGTCAGGATGGCCGCGTCACGATCGACTGCCTGGGTCCGCTGCGGGTTGCCGCCTCCGGCCCCGGCAGAGAACAGGACGGCGTCGGCGCCGTCGAACGTCTTGGCCAGCTCGGTCTTCGTGGCGTTCTCCACATCCAGCACGATGGCGCTGGCACCGGCTGCCTCGACCTCTGCGGCCTGATCCGGGTTCCGGATGACCGCGTCGACGTCGAAGCCCGACGCCGCCAGCTGGGGCGCCGCCAGCAGGGCGATCTTGCCGTGTCCTCCGATGATGACCACACGCTTCTCGGCCATGATGTCCTCCTTAGCGCTGACGAACAGTGTGTGCGACGAGATGTCCGAGGACAAGCCCGACGCTGCGGCGAAGTCCTCGCGGATGGCCCTGCTCAGCACTGACCACGAGGCTTCACCTCTCACTGGGGACAACGTCCTGTGCCCACAGAAATTCCATGCGGGCGCAGGCTCACCTGCCGGTGGCCGAGCCTGCGGCACCCAGATCCAGGCCCATCTGCCAGAAATCGGCCTCCAGGCTCGTCGCGGTGGCGAAGATGGACGCCAGCTCGGGGAACCGCGCTTCGGTGAGGCTGCGCTGGGCGAGCTCCTCGATCGTCGCCACGGCATCCCGAGCCAGCTGCTGGTACTCAGGGCCGTTGTATTCGGCGATCCATTCGCGGTACGGGTGCTCGACGTCGTCCTCGATCGCCGGGGCCAGCCGGCGGCCGATCTCGGCATAGCCGGCCACGCACGGCAGCAGCGCGACATGCAGGTCGAGCAGGTCACCAGAGCTGCCGCAGTCCAGGACGTAGCGCGTATAGGCCACTGTCGCCGGATGCTCAGCGGCTCGGTCGAGGTCTTCGCGCTCCAGCCCGAAGCGCGCACAGAGCCGGACGTGCAGCTCCGTCTCCTGGACGATACCCGCCAGACCCGCCTGTGCCGCCTCGATCTGCGGCAGGCTGCGGCTCTTGTACACGGCCAGCGCGTAAGCCCGGGCGAACTGGACGAGGAAGAGATAGTCCTGCACCAGATACGCCCGGAACGCCTCCGCAGGCAAGTCGCCAGCTTCCATCTGACGGATGAACTCATGGTCCGTGTAGGCGGCCCACGCCTCTGGGGCCGCGGCCTTCAGCTGCTCGTAGACGGTCATGCGATATCCCTTTCCGGGTAGATTCCATCGAAGAATTCCAGCTCCAGGCCCACCGCCTGGGAGAAGTACATCTCGACCTCGCCACTGGCGCCGGGGCCGACGCGGTCCAGCTCCTCCCGCAGGAAGGCGACGAACTGGTCGAAGTCCTCGTTGTTGTGCAGCGTGATCCATTCCCGGTGCACGAAGTTCTCAGGCAGGCTCACAGCACTGCGGTGAGCCCAGTCCTGGTACAGCCACTCGGCGACGTTGAGCACGGCCAGCACCGCCGGGTAGGACCCAGAGGCAGCCGCTTTGCGCATGAGAGAGGTCAGCCCGGCGGTGGCAGCAGTGTCAGGACGATGCAGCCGAGCGTCCTCGTCCACTCCGAGAGCGTCGAATGCGCGCAGGAAGTACGTGTCCTCCTCCCCGCACACCATTCCCGCGAAACGGCCGAAGCGCAGACGTGCCTGCGCCTTGTCGGATGTCGCCATCGCAGCGCCGATCAGCGTGACGAAGGCATCGAGGAACCGGTGGTCCTGGATGAGGTACTCCGCCATCGTCTCGTCCGGCAGGGAGCCCTCGAGTAGCTCATCGACGAAGCGGTGCTGGACTGCGCGGTCCCAGTCGGATCGGTTCTGCTCACGCAGCACGTCGGTATATCGGCGATGTCCGGTGGTGCGCTGGGCGTCATCGGCGCGCTGGGTCTCGGTGGAGTGCTGAGTTTCGGTGGAGTGCTGAGTCATCGCGGCGTCGTGCCTCTCCTTCTCGGATAGCTGGCGGATCCACCAGCGGGGAGGTCACGAGCGCCGTCCGCCAGGAGGCGGTGTGCGCGGCTGTGGGCCGTCCCTTCGCCGGCATGATCCGGATCAGGTTCTAAGGGTCACCGCGCTGCATCGCGCCATCGGCGTCTCAGCCCTTTGACAGGGCACCCCTCGGTCTTGCCCGAGGCTAGCACAGGCACGCTCAGCGGACTATGCCCCCCGCTCCCCAGAGGCACTCCGACATATTTCGCAAAGTTGGTGTTGCTTATTCGGAAGACGTGCCGTAAGGTAATACTCACTTGGGTGCGACAGGGGCCCGTTCGGTGCGAGCGGGCCCCTCTTCCCATATCTCCGATCTGGCAGGTGCCGCAGTGGGCGGCTGGTGGACGCGAGATGTCCGTGGATGCGAGCCCCGAGAGCTGCAGCCTCACAGGCGCAGCCCGATAAAGAGCAGATGCGCAAAGCCCCTCATGGATGCCAGACCAAGGGCAGCAGATAGCGAAGGGCCCGGTGGAGAGAAGATCAGTGCTTCTCTCCACCGGGCCCTTCGTCTGTGCCCCTACAGCCTGCTGCTCACGCCGCTGGGGCGCGACAGGCTTGAGATCAGGCTCATGACTCGTGTGACGTGCTGGTCCGCACACCCCGCTCATCTGCGGAACCCGCAGTGTCTCCCGCTTCCTCTTCGGCCGGTTGGCCGCCTGCTTCTTCGTCCGATTCGTCAGCTGACACATTGCGCAGCGTTGCCGCCAGGACCAACGTGCCGATGCTGAGCACGGCCGCTGTGCGGAACGCCATCCGGAAGCCCTCAAGCGCAGCCTCATCAGGACTCACCCCAGAGCTGAGCGCCGCAGCCGAGGCGATGCCGACGACGGCGACCAGCGCGGCCGTACCGATCGCCGCAGCAAGCTGCTGAAGCGTGTTCAGCAGAGCCGAGCCGTGCGAATACAGCGGCTTCGGCAGCGGATTCATCGCCGTGGTGAAGGCCGGGGTGAAGAGGAACGCCAGCCCGCCCGAGAGCAGCAGGTGCAGGCCCAATACCGTCACCGCAGGAGTATGAGCACCCAGCAGGCTCATCAGGAACAGCGAGAGCACCAGCACACTGGCGCCGGGGACCACCAGCGGCTTGGGTCCGACCCGATCGTAGAGTCGCCCGACGTAGGGCGCCAGCAGGGCCATGAGGATGCCTCCGGGAAGCATGAGCAGGCCGGTCTGCAGCGTATCGAAGCCGCGCACAGTCTGCAGGAACAGCGGCAGCATGATGAGGGCGCCGAACAGCGCAACCATCATCAGCAGCATCATCGCCAGCGCCCGGGTGTACATGGGGAAGCGGAAGGGCTGCAGGTTCAGCAGCGCCGAACCCGACTTCTGCAGCCTGACCTGGAGCAGGGCGAAGGCCACGAGGCACAGGGCACCAAGCCCCAAGGCCCCGAGCGCTATCGGATCCGGCCCCGAGGGCGTCTCGGCTGACACATCCCCCGTGCCGTGGCCGCCACCGATCTGGCTGATGCCGTAGACGACCCCGCCGAACGCCGGCACAGCCAGCAGCAGCGATGTCACCGACAGCCTCGACTCAGCCTGACCCGCCTCCGTGCTGAGCCGCGGCCG
>DXGD01000191.1 GCA_019114115.1 Candidatus Nesterenkonia stercoripullorum | reverse complement strand
TGCGACGGCTGCGAAATAGACAGGGACGGCCGGTACAGGGATGGCGAAGACTGACGTACCTGCCACCCCGCTGGCCATGAACACCCCCAGGTACGCCCAAGCCTCCTGGACTCGGCTGCGCTGGGCACGCAGCACCAGAATCAGCGCTGCCGCGATCCCCGCTGACAGCAGGGCTGTGAAGCTCAGTGCCATCCGATCGCCCAGCACGGGGTCTTCAGCCAGCGATCCGATCGTCAGACCCGCTGCGACACCGGCAACCACCCCTATCCCACGCTGCCATCGTGCACGTTCTGGCGGGGCGGCGACTACGAACTCGCCGAAGAGCCATAGGAGCGCCCATCCCAGGGCGTAATACGGGTGGTTGAAGACCGCCAGAACCGTCGCAGCGCCCAGCGCGACGCGCAGCAGAGCTGCCGGCAAGAACCTGCTCACCGCGGCCAGAGCCAGGACTCCGACCGTGAGCAGCACCTGTGCACCGAGGAACGCGTGGTCGCGGCCGCTGAGCACAGTCTGCGCCAGCAGAGGCACTTGGAACCCGAGCACGCAGCATAGCGCCACCAGCAGCACAGCCAGGCGGTCCCGGCGGAAGAACTCGGACCCCCTCAGAGCGCCTCCGTACCGCCTTGATGCCACTGCGGAAACGCCCGGGACCCAGCTCACCACGATGTACATCAGGGCCATCCAGGCACTCAGGACCAGCCCAGCGGTGTCCCCGTGCACCTCGACGGCGATCAGAGCGGCGACGACCGCGAGTGTCGCCAGCACACGAGCCGCGAGTCGGTGCACCAGGGACCGCACTGCCGGGCCGTCCAACGCGGAGACCATCGCGTACTGGAGGGCACACACCCCGAACAGGACGGCGTAGTCACGGGCGTGCAGGTCGTCGACCAGCAGCAGCGCGGCGAACAGCACGGCCGGGACGACCAAGGGATGCAAGGTACCGAAGGGGATTCGCAGTACCTTCGGGACACGCTCTGCCGCCAGCAGCATCCCGATCTGGACCAGGGCTGACAGCACGATGATCCCCACCAGCGTCCAGAGCAGGGCCCACTGCACGACCGCCGTCGCAGCGACGATGGACGAATAGAGAAACGGGATGACGAGGTAGCCCAGCACTCTGCTATCAAGGACGACGGCGCCGTACCCATACACGCCCAAACCCACCGCGCTGATGATGAACCAGGTCAAGAGCCCACTACCGATAAGGGCCTCGTTGAGGGGCACGCCGAGGATCGGCAGCAGCGCAAGGCTTGTGCCGAAGAGCGCCACACCTGCGGGTCTCAGCACCTCCGAACGCAGCGCCAGCGCGAGCCCTCCCCCGGCGAACGCCACGAACGCCCCGGCGAGCGACCACGCCGTGACAGCCGGGTCACCCACAGCAGCGGTGAACAGCAGAGCCGCCGTGGTGAGCAGGAGACCGCCGATATACAGGGCAATATTGATCCCGCGACTCTCACGGCGCTTCCGCTCGGCCTCCCGTTCCTCTGCGGACAGCTCCGGCCGCCGGGCGTAGGCAGCGTGCGGATAGCTTGAAGGAGGGTAACTGAGTGCGGCATCGCCAGCGGGAGCATGGCCGGCATGGGTATGGGCAGCAGGGGCCTGGCTAGTGGGGCCGTAACCAACAGGAGCGTGGCGGACAGCTGGGTGGCTGTCAGGGACGTGACCGGTCGCCGGATCAGCAGTCCCACTGACTGGTCGCTGCTGGTCTTCCGGCCGTTCTCTGTCCGGGGGCCACTGGTGATCGGGCATCCGCTGCTGGTCCGGCGTCCACTGGTGATCAGGGGCCTGCCCGTACGGATGCTGCCCCGAGGGTGCCCGGTCGTCAGACACCGCCCGCCCGCTGGAATACTGGCCGTGAGGGGCCTGCCCGGAGGAGGCAGCACCCGCGCCCTCTGCAGCAGCGAGGCGCCTCCCTTTGGCTTTGCCCAGGAAATACCCGACGAGAAGTCCGCAGAGCAGGGGAATCCCGGAGACCACCAGAAGAATCATGACAACTGGGCCCAGAATCTCCATGTGCTGCCCCTGACTCCCGTCGAATTACCTCATATCTACCATGACGATAGCCGAAGCGACCATAATCATCGGAGTGACTCGTCCGGTCGTACTGTGGGACGGCAGACGCAGAAAGACCCCCGCCGCCTCACAGGGCGACGGGGGTCTTTCACACGCTGCGCAGGCTCAGTCCCCGCTCAGTGCGGGAACCTGCCTGACGAAACGAAGCCTGGTTTACTTCAGGATCTTGGTCACACGACCCGAACCAACGGTCCGGCCACCCTCACGGATGGCGAAGCCGAGGCCGTCTTCCATCGCGATCGGCTGGATGAGCTCAACGGTCATCTCGGTGTTGTCACCGGGCATGACCATCTCGGTGCCCTCCGGCAGGGAGATCACACCGGTCACGTCAGTTGTACGGAAGTAGAACTGAGGACGGTAGTTGGTGTAGAAGGGGTTGTGACGCCCGCCCTCATCCTTGGAGAGGATGTAGACGTTAGCCTCGAAGTTGGTGTGCGGCGTGATCGAGCCGGGGGCGGCAACGACCTGGCCACGCTCGACGTCGTCGCGCTTCAGACCGCGGAGCAGCAGGCCACAGTTCTCGCCAGCCCATGCCTCGTCGAGCTGCTTGTGGAACATCTCGATACCGGTGACAGTGGTCTTCTGCTTGTCTCGGATGCCGAGGATCTCGACCTCGGAGTTGATCTTCAGCGTACCGCGCTCGGCGCGGCCGGTGACGACGGTGCCGCGACCGGTAATGGTGAAGACGTCCTCGATCGGCATCAGGAACGGCTTGTCCTTGTCGCGCTCTGGCTCGGGGATGAAGTCATCCACAGCTTCCATGAGGTCTTCAACGGTCTTGACCCACTCAGCGTCGCCCTCGAGAGCC